>JANLSK010000017.1:0-2198 GCA_031362415.1 Actinomycetes bacterium
CGCGCGTCGACGCATCCGTCGCCAGCGGGCTCTCGCGGGCCGCGCCGTCCCCGCCTGCGGCCACCCTTCCCCACCTGTCAGCGTGACACCCCGGATCCGGGGTGTCCCGCTGACAGTTGGGATGCGACGACGGCTTCAATCGTCGGTTCGGCGCCCGGAAGCCAGCGGGCCCTGAACGCGGGCGTCGTGGCCAGCCATGCGTCGCGGGGCACCAGACCCACGAGCTCCATGTCCTCCACCGAGGTGCCGAGCGCCCGGGCGCGTGACTCCACGGCGCCGTAGACGGCCTCCAACCCCGTGGCGTCGAGATCGACCAGGTTCATCGAGACCTGGGCCCGGTCGAGTGACGCCAGCGCCACACCCAGGGCTCGCACGCCCGGGAGCCCACCGTCGCGCTCACGAACCGCTCGGGCGATGGCCCGGGCGTCGGCGAGGCGACGGGCATCGGCGGCGAGTGAGCCGGCGAGCACGAAGTTGACTGCCGCGAGCGGCGGGCGGGCTCCGACGGCCACGGCGCCGAAGGTGGGATGGGGCCGGGACGGGCCGGCGTCGGGCTCGCGGGCCGTGGTGGTCGTGGTGGTCGTGGTGAATGCGTCGCGGCGAATGCTGGGCAGGCTGCGGCCGAGCGGGTCGGCCAGGTCGTAGAGGAACGCCGGAATTCCCGCTTCCGCGCCGATTCGTTCGCAGAATCGGCGCGCTGCGGCGATCGCCCGTTCCTGGGCGTGGGGCGAACGAGCTGGTCGCCCGTCCGACTCGAGCGCCACGAACGGGACCACGTCGACGGCGCCGAGTCGGGGATGCACGCCGGCGTGCGAACGCAGGTCGATCAGATCCAGCGCCCGCCGACACAGCGCCATCGCCGCGTCGACGATCTCGTCGTCGCCGCCGGCCATGGTGAACACCGAGCGGTGGTGGTCGGCATCGGTGTGCACGTCGAGCAGCACATCGGCGACGACGGCCCCGAGCGCGCGCAGCACCACGGTGTCTCGCCCTTCAGAGATGTTGGCCACGCATTCGAGCACGCCTCCTAGTCTGGCCGTATGGAGCTCGGGCTGGCCTTGCCGCAGTACGGATTCTCGGTGCCGGGGGAGGACCCCCTGCGGTGGGAGACCGTCGTCGCCCACGCACGCCGGGCCGCCGACCTCGGCTACGAATCGCTGTGGTTGTCCGATCATCTGGTCTGGGACGTCGAGAAGTACGGCGGTGGACCCGAGGAGTACACGCCGTTCGAGGTGCTCACCGCCCTGGGCGCGCTGGCCCGCGAGGTGACCGGTCCACGCATCGGGACACTCGTCATCTGCGAGGCACTGCGGCCGATCGGCGTGCTCGCCGGAGCCTTGGCCACGATCGACCGGCTGAGCGGCGGACGCCTCGAGGTGGGCATCGGCGCCGGGTATCACGAGCCCGAGTACCGGGCCATCGGGATGGAGATGCCGCCGCCCGGGGTCCGGCTGGCCCGGCTGCGAGAGGCGGTAGAGATCCTCCATGCGCTCTTCGCGTCCGACGGCCATCCCGTGAGCTCCGACGGTCGCTACCACCGTCTCGACGGTGCCCGTCTGCTCCCGGGGCCGTGGCGGCCACCGGGACCGCCGATCCACGTGGGCGGCAAGGGCGATCGGCTCCTGCGTCTCGTCGCCGAGGTCGCCGACGGGTGGAACACGGTCTGGACGTGGACCCCGGAGGCGTACCAGGGCCGCCTCGACGTGCTCCACCGGGCCTGCGACGCCGTCGAACGCGATCCGACGACGGTCACCCGTTCCGTCGGCCTCTACAGCGTGGTGGGCGAGAACCGGGCCGACCTGGAGGCGCGCTGGCTCAGGATGCAGGCAACGGCGCCCAACCGGATGCTCGACGGGCTCACGGTCGACGACTGGCGCGGCGGCGGACGGCTCGTGGGCACGGTCGAGGAGGTGGCCGAGCAGCTCGTGCAGTGGGAGGCCCTGGGCGTGTCGACGCTGATCGCCTGCCCCGGACCGGTCCCCTTCTCGGTCACGGCGCTCGACGATCTTGAGCCGCTGGCCGAGGCCCGCAGCCGCATCGGAAGCTGACCGGTCCTTCACTCTCGCTTCAGCTGGCCGATGAGAGAGTGGGTCGGGCCGGCACTACGCTGATCCCATCGTCTTCGAAAGGGACCCTCATGGCTGGTCTCGGTGCTCCCGAGCTGCTCATCATCCTGGCGGTCGTCCTGCTCCTGTTCG
>JANLSK010000174.1:0-10320 GCA_031362415.1 Actinomycetes bacterium
CAGGGGACGGGCGTCCGGGCGGTCGGCTACCCGGTGGGGCAGGTCGAGCACCTCGAAGACCCGCTCGAAGCTCACCAGCGAGGTGAGCAGCTCCACCCGGGCGTTGGTGAGCTGGATCAACGGCTGGTACACCCGGGCTACGTACACCGAGAACGCGGCCACATCGCCAACGGTCATCTGCCCCGACGCCGCGAGCCGGCCGCCGAACCAGAAGACGGTGACCGTGCCGATCGCCACGACCAGCGACAGGGCCACGATGAGCTGCTGGGTGATGAGCGCCTGCTTGATGCCCAGCTCCCGGACCTCGTCGGCCCGATCGGCGAAGGCCGTACGTTCTCGCGAGTAGGAGCCGAACATCTTCACCAGGACTGCTCCGGACACGTTGAACCGCTCGCTCATCGTGGTGTTCATGGCCGCGTTCTGCTGCATCGTCGCCCGGGCGGCGTCTTGGAGCCGGAAGCCGATACGGCGGGCGATGAGCAGGAACACCGGCACGATGGCCAGCATTCCAACCGTCAACCTCCACTCGAGGGTGAGCATGACCGGAATGGCGAAGAGCAGCACGAACAGGTTCTGGGTGAGCGAGCCCAGGGTCGTGGTGACGGCCCGCTGGGCACCGATCACGTCGTTGTTCAGGCGGCTCATCAGCGCCCCGGTCTGGGCGTGGGTGAAGAACTGGACCGGCATGCGTTGCACGTGGTCGAACAGCTCCACCCGCAGGTCACGGATGAGGCCCTCGCCGATCCGGGCCGAGAACCACCGTTGCGTGAGCCGGAGTGCACTCTCGACGATGGCGAGGCCCAAGGCCGCCAGCCCCAGCCAGGTGACGAGTCGCTGGTTACGGTCGGGGATGGCCGTGTCGAGCAGGGCCTTGAACAACAGCGGGGTCACCGTGGACACGGCGGCCACCGCGATCACCGTGACCAGGAACGTGGCCATCCGGCCCCAGTACGGCCGGGCATGACGGAGCACCCGCATGATGAGCGCCCGCTCGAAATGCCGGTCACGCACCGCAGAGGAGTCCCGCCGGAACCCCGGCACCACCCCGCCGCCAGCGAACGCGCCCATCGATATCGACGCTACCGGGACGTCACGAGGTCGTGACGTTCACAGCGGCGCCGTGGCGCGCTCGAACTGGGTGCGGTAGAGCTCGCTGTAGAGACCGCCGGCGTCGACCAGCTCGTCGTGGGTGCCCCGCTCGACGATCTGGCCGGCGTTCACCACCAGGATCTGGTCGGCGGCCACGATCGTCGAGAGCCGATGGGCGATCACGAGCGACGTGCGCCCGGCCAGGGCCTCGGCCAGCGCCTGCTGGATGAGCGACTCGGTCTCGGAGTCGAGGTGGCTCGTGGCCTCGTCGAGGATCACGATGGCCGGATCCTTGAGGAGGGCCCGGGCGATGGCGATGCGCTGCTTCTCGCCGCCCGAGAACCGGTAGCCGCGCTCGCCCACCACGGTGTCGTACCCGCTGGGCAGCGAGGCGATGAGATCGTGGATGCGGGCCTGGCGACAGGCCTCGACGATCTCGGCATCGGTCGCCGAGGGACGGGCGTAGCGCAGGTTCATCCGCACCGAGTCGTGGAACATGTGCGGGTCCTGGTTCACCACGGCGATGACGCTGCGCAGCGAGTCGAGGGTGAGCGTGCGCACGTCGTGGCCGTCGACGCGTACCGAACCACCGGTGATGTCGTACAGCCGCGACACGAGAGACACGATCGTCGACTTCCCCGCGCCCGACGGTCCGACCAACGCAACCATCTGTCCCGGCTCGGCCACGAACGACAGACCGTCGAGGATGGGGGCGACGATCCGGGCAGCCGTGTCGCCGTTGGGACTCGAAACCCCGTCAGCCACGGCCCCGGTCGCGACGCCGGCCGCAGGACCGTGCCCCCCACCGGGGCCGTGCCCGCCCGAGCCGCCGGCCAGCGAGACGGCGGCGGTGTCGAAGGCGGGGTACGAGAACACGACCCCGTCGAACTCGACCTGCCCGAGCGCCGGTGTGGGCAGCAACACGGCGTCGGGAGCGTCGACGATCGGATTGGGCAGGTCGAGCAGCTCGAAGACGCGCTCGAACGACACCAGCGACGTGAGGAAGTCGACCCGGGCGTTGGTGAGCTGGATCAAGGGTGCGTAGGCCTGGCCCGTGTAGGCGACGAGGGCGACGAGCGTCCCGACCTTCATCGAGCCGTCGATGACGAGATCGCCGCCGAGCCAGTACACGACGACAGTCCCCAGCGCCGTGATGAGGCTCAGGGCGATCATGAGGATCCGGCTGTAGAACGCCTGGCGCACCCCGATATCACGCACGTCGCCGGCCCGACGCCCGAAGTCGTCGCGCTCGGTGTCGGGCGAGCCGAAGTACTTCACGAGCAGCGCCCCGGAGACGTTGAAGCGTTCGGTCATCTGCGAGTTCATCTCGGCGTTGAGCATCATGCCCTGGCGGGTGAGCCCCTGCAGTCGCCGGCCCAGCCGTTTGGCGAGGAACACGAAGATCGGCAGCACCGCCATGGCCAGCAAGGTGATGCGCCATTCCAGGGCGAACATGAACGACAGGGCGAAGGCCAGCATGAAGACGTTCGACACCAGCGTGCCCAGCGTGCCGGTGAGGGCCCGCTGGGCGCCGATCACGTCGTTGTTGAGCCGGGAGATGAGCGCCCCGGTCTGGGTCGCGGTGAAGAACGCCAGGGGCATCCGTTGCACGTGGTCGTACAGCGCCACCCGGAGGTCGTAGATGAGCGACTCGCCGATGCGTGACGAGTACACGCGCGACATGAGGTCGAGCAGCGAGCCCACGAGCGAGATGCCGAGCAGCGACAAGGCCAGCCAGGCGAGCAGCCGCCGGTCCTGATCGGGGATGGCTTCGTCGATGATGGCCCGGTACACGAGCGGGCTCAGCGCGCCGACACCGGCGCTCAGCAACAGCAGCACCCCGTAGGCGATGAGTGCCGGCCGGTGCGGACGGGCGAAGCGAAAGACCCGCCGCAGGAGCCCCTTGGCGAACTTCTTGTCTCTGAACTCGCGGCCGTCTTGCTGGAAGAGCCAGAACATGGAATGCACCCGGTCAGGGTACGCGGTGGTGACCCCGGTCCCGGCCCCCGCCCCCCGCTGCCCCCGCTGTGGTGCTGTCGGTCGGGAAACCGGCGCGTACTCTTCGGGGCCATGGCCGAGCCCCGACTGCCCATGCCCCCGTCGACCGATCCCGAGCTCAGGGACGAGATCGTGGCGACGGTGCGCGACTTCGTCCGGCGCGACGTGATTCCGGTGGCGTCGGCCTTCGAGCACGCCGACGAGTTCCCCGTGGCGCTCGTCGAGACCATGAAACAGATGGGGCTCTTCGGCGTGATGATCCCCGAGGAGCACGGTGGGCTCGGGCTCGATCTGCCCACCTACGTGGGGGTCATCGAGGAGCTGAGCTACGGCTGGATGTCGCTCTCGGGCGTGCTCAACACGCACTTCATCACCGCGCTTCTCCTCATGTGGCACGGCAGCCCCGAGCAGCAGGCCCGATGGCTGCCCCGCCTGGCGACGGGCGATCTGCGGGGCTGCCTGTCGCTGAGCGAAGCCGACGCCGGCACCGACACCCGCAACATCTCGTGTCGGGCCACCCGTGACGGCGACGAGTACACGATCTCGGGCACCAAGATGTGGGTCACCAACGGGTTGCGGGCCGGCCTCATCTCGCTGGCCGCCCGAACCGACGAAGGCATCACCTGCTTCATGGTCGAGAAGGAGCCCGAGCAGACCTCGACGGCCGGGATCACCGTCTCGCGCAACGTCGCCAAGCTCGGCTACAAGGGACTCGAGACCGTCGAGATGGTCTACGACGGCCATCGTCTGCCCGCCGACCGGGTGCTGGGCGGCGTCGAGGGCCTCGGTCGGGGGCTCCCCTACATCCTGGGCGCCCTCGAGGTCGGCCGCATCAACATCGCGGCGCGGGCGGTGGGCGTGGCCCGAGCCGCTCTCGACGCGTCGCTCGCCTACGCCAAGGAGCGCGTCACCATGGGCAAGCCCATCGGCGAGCACCAGGCGATCCAGCTCAAGCTGGCCGACATGGCCACCAAGGTCGAGGCGTCGCGCCTGCTCGTGGCCAACGCCGTGGCCAAGAAGCAAGCCGGGTTGCGCTGCGATCTCGAAGCGGGGATGGCCAAGCTGTTCGCGTCGGAGACGGCGCTCGAGGTCGCCACCGACGCCATGCGCATCCACGGAGGCGTCGGCTACACGACCGATCTCCCCATCGAGCGCTACTACCGCGACGCCCCGCTCATGATCATCGGTGAGGGCACCAACGAGATCCAACGCCTGGTCATCGCTCGCAACCTCCTGGCCCGGTAGCGCGCAGCTGGTGCAGCCGCCCACCGGCGCGTCGACCGCACCGGTGCTCGGCGTGTTCGGCTCACCGGGCGCCCGGAGCGAATCGGGCCGGGTGGCGCGTCCTAGACTCCCTCCGGCCGGTCGCTCAGCGGCGAGCAGACTGCCCGTCTCATTCCGACGATTCGACGAGGCCCGTGAGCATGGCTGAGCAACCCGCTGGACGCACCGTCGCCGACTTGATGAGCCGGCCGGTCGTCACCGCCAGTGGCGCCGAGACGATCGCTGTCGTCGGCGCCCGGATGTCCGAGGCCCAAGTGGGCTCGGTGGTCGTCAGCGATGGCGATCGAGTTGCCGGGATCCTCACCGAGCGCGATCTCGTCCGCATCGCCGCGGCCGGAGCCGACCCCACGATCGCCCGGGTCAGCGACTGGATGACCGTCGATCCCGACACCGTCGCTTCCACGGTGACGGCGCAGCAAGCCTTCGAGAACCTGACCTCGCACCACTACCGGCACATCCCGGTGGTCGACGACGGTCGCCTCGTGGGAATCGTGTCGATGCGTGACCTCATGAAGGTCTCCCAAATTCTGCCGGTGGAGAAGATGGCGATAGAGGTTCCCCCTGGGCTCGAAGGCGTCGTCGTCGCCGACACCACCATCGGCGAGGTGCGTGGCGACGAGGGCTTCTACCACTACCGCCAGTACGACGCGGTCGAGCTGAACGAGCAGCGCACGTTCGAAGACTGCTGGTATCTGCTCTACGAAGGCGAGCTTCCCGACCGGGCCCAGCAGACCGACTGGCTGGCCAAGATCGCTCCGCTGCGGGTGATCCCGGCCGACGTGAAGGAATTCCTCCCGCACGTCGCCAAGGCGACCGGGGCCAACTTCCGCCCGCTCGACGCCATGCGGACGGCCTACGCAGCCATCGTCTCGGGATGGCCGTCCTGGCTCGACACCGATCGCGACGAGCTCATCCGCCAAGCGATGGCCACGTGTGCCGTCCTGCCGAGCCTGCTCATGGCGCTCTACCGGCTGAACGAGGGCCAACAGCCGGTCGATCCCGACCCCGAGCTCGGCTACGCAGCGAACTACCTCTACATGCTCACCGGCGAGCGCCCGTCCGACGAAGACGCCTGGGGCCTCGAGCGCTACCTGATCTCCACGATCGACCACGGCTTCAACGCCTCCACGTTCACGTCCCGGGTCATCACGTCCACCGGTTCCGACCTCGGCGGTGCCGTGCTCGGGGCCATGGGGGCGCTGTCGGGCCCGCTCCACGGCGGTGCTCCGAGCCGGGCGCTCGACATGATCGATGAGGTCGGCACCCGCGAGAACGCCGACTCCTGGATCCGCAACTCCATCGAGTCGGGCTCGAAGCTGATGGGCTTCGGGCACCGGGTCTACAAGACCGACGACCCGAGGTCGGTGCTGTTGCGCAAGGTCGCGGCCAAGCTGGGCGGACCCAACTTCGAGCTCGCCGAGTACATCGAGGAGCGGGCCGTCGCCCTGCTGCACGAGCTCAAGCCCGGCCGCAAGCTCTACAAGAACGTCGAGTTCTACGGTGGTCTCGTGATGGAACGAGTGGGTCTGCCCCGCGACATGTTCACGCCCACCTTCACGTGCAGCCGCTCGGTGGGCTGGACCACGAACATCATCGAGCAAGCGTCCGACAACCGGCTCATCCGGCCCAAGGCCAAGTACGTCGGCCCGCCGCCGCCCCAGCCCGTCCCCACGCTCGACTGATCCGCTGATTCGCTGGTCCGCTGACTCGCGACCGCCGCATTCCTGGTACCGGGGGACGAACACCGATGAGCAGCGAGCCGTTGCCCACGATCGACAGCGCCGCGTTCCGGACCGTGATGGGCCACTTCGCCAGCGGGGTCACCGTGATCACCGCGGTCGACGGCGACGAACCCGTCGGCATGGCTGCGAACTCCTTCACGTCGGTCTCGCTCGACCCTCCGCTCGTGCTGTTTTGCGCTGCGTACTCGTCGAGCACCTGGCCCCGCATCCAAAAGGCCGGATCGTTCTGTGTGAACGTCCTGGCCGACGACCAGGAGCACGTCTGCCGGCTCATGGCGCAAAAGGGCATCGATCGCTTCGCCCAGATCGGCTGGCACGCCGGGCCGTCGGGGTCTCCCGTGCTCGACGGCGCGCTCGCGCACATCGACTGCACCACCGTCGCCGAGCACGATGCCGGCGATCACGTGATCGTGGTCGGACGGGTGCTCGAGCTCGCGGTGCACCGAGAAGGCGGCCCGCTGTGCTTTTACCGGGGCGGGTACGGCTCGTTCACCACCTAGCCCGACGACAGTGTTCACCGATGTCAACCGTGGCCGCGCTCACTCTCGCCTGTCGGCTCGTGCTCGCCGGGGTGTTCGCCTTCTCGGGGGCCGCCAAGCTCGTCGCCCGTGAGGCCTTCGGACGCTCGTTGGCCGCATTCCGCCTCCCGCGATGGCTCACGACGTTCGTGCCCGTGCTCGAGCTGGCGATGGGTGCCGTGTTGATCGTGGGTCTGCACCGGCCGTGGCCCGCCGCGGTCGCGGCGGCGCTCGTGGTGGTGTTCTCAGCGGCGATCGTGCGGAGCCTGCTCGCCGGGGTGCGAGCGCCGTGTCTGTGCTTCGGGGCGCGTTCGGGTGAGGAGGTTTCCGCCTGGACGATCGTCCGCAACGGCTGGCTGCTCGCTCTGGCGATCGTCGGCACCGGCTCGGCGAGCTCGGCCCCGACGGTGGGCACGGTCGTGGCGACCGTGGCAACAGCAACGATCACCGTGCTTGTCATCGGGAAGCTCCCGTGATTCCCCTAGGCTGATCGGCCATGGCCAAGGTGATCGAGTCGACCCAGATCGCGGGTGTGCACGTGGTCGAGCCCGACGTGTACGGCGACGACCGCGGTCGATTCGTCGAGACGTACCGGCGGGAGTGGATCCCAGATGCGCACGAGATGCTCCAGTCGAACCGGGCCGATCGTCGGGCCAGGGCGCTCGTAGGGCTGCACTACCACCTGCATCAGGCCGACTACTGGTACGTGCCGTTCGGGCGGGCCATGGTCGCGCTCCACGATCTCCGCGTGGGCTCACCAACCGACGGCCGCTCCCAGACCTTGGAGATCGGCGAGCACGATCACCGCGGCGTGTACATCCCGCGGGGTGTGGCGCATGGTTTCTACGCCGTCACCGATCTCACCATCACCTATCTGGTCGACGGGTACTACGACCCGCTCGACGAGCTCGGTGTGGCCTGGTACGACCCCGAGCTGGCGATCAACTGGCCCAGCGAGTCCCCCGTCTGCTCCCAGCGCGACCAGACCAACCCCAAACGGTCGGAGATCTCCGACTTCCAACGTCCCCGGTATTCCCAAGGGCGTTGAGGCTGAGGGCTGAGGGCCGGGGTCAGCTGGCCCGGGCTCGGAACCGCTCGTAGACCTCGCAGCCCAGGCACACGCTCGTGATCGCCATCGTGGCGGCGACCACCGCAACCAGAAGCCCGAACACCCACGCCAGGCTGGTGACGCCGGCCAGGACGAAGACGGTCGCGACGCCCAGCGTGATCGCTTCGGCGACGGTCGAGATCCGCAGCGCCTGCGGGTCTTCGAGCCGGGCCGGTCGGCGAGGTGCGCCCGGCCGTCGACCGAATCCGCGCTCGACGACCGAGCTCGACAGGCGTGACAACGGGTCGCGGGCCGGGCCGGCGACGGCGCCGATGCCGACCACAACCATGGCGATCGGGATCACAGCCGGGGCCGAGAACACGAACCCCACCACGAGCGCAACCGCGATGATCGTCTGGCCGACGCGTGGGCCCCGGCTGTCGATCATGGTCACGACGCAGGATGCTACCGACCGGCTACGGATCAGCGTCCGATCAGGCCGAGGCGATCAGGTCACCTGCCGGCGTCGGCGGAGCGGCCGGGTCGACGGAGCCGGGCGCTGTCGATCCCGCAAGAGCCGACCCCACCGGCCCGGTGAGGCTGTGCTCGGGCGCCGAGGTGCTGTGCGAGGTCAACGGACCGAGGTCGAGGAGGCCCGTCGAGCCGTGGGCCACCCGATCCCTGGCCCAGGTGATCGTCTCTTCGTCGGCGGTGAGATAGATGACCTGGGCGGCGTCGCCGAGTCGGGCGAGCAGGTCGAGCATCCGGTACTTCTGGTGCTGAGGCATCGAGCGCAAGATGTCGTCGACGATCACGGGTACCGGCTCGCCGATCGGACCGACCCTACGGGCCGAGGCGATGCGGCCCAGGAGGTACATCTCCAGCTCCTTGGGCTCGGGGATCGGGTAGGCCTCACCCGTCCCGACCTCCATCATCCGGACGCGCCGCCGGAGGTTCTCGAGCCGATCGGATGAGCTCGTGAGGTCGGGCGCCTCCCGCTCGACCAGGACGAGCTCGGCCGACAGATGCTCGAACTCCGCCTTGATGTCGCGGGGATCCCGAGAATCGCTGGGCGCCTCCACGAAGGCCTGGTCGATGCCGGCGTGCTCGAAGCGTTCGAGGATCTGGTCGATACGGCCGAGATCGACCTCGACCTCCGAGATCGCCCGACCGCTCCCGATGGTGTTCTCGCGTGCGTCGACAGCGGCCATGATCTGCTTGTACCGGAGATCGACCGTCGCCAGCTTGGCGTCAACATCGTTGAGGTCGTCCGACGGAGCCTCGCCGGCCTCGGCCAGGAGCCGCACCACGTCGGCCACCGCGTATTCCTCTTCTCGCTCGGCCACCTCGAGCTCGAGCTGGAGCCGGGCGCTCCGAGCCTCGAACACCAGGGCCGCCACCTCCGACAGCGCGTGCTCGGGATCGACGCCGAACGGCGCACAGACCTCGAGCAGCGCCCGCTCGGCGCGCTCGAAGGCAGGTTCGACCTCTTCGAGCAGCTCCCGGCGCAGGGCATCGGAAGCGTCGGTCGAGTTGCGCAGCATGTTCAAGTGCTCGGCGTAACGGCCGATCTCCTCGTGCTTGTCGAGTGCCTGCTCGGGCGTGATGTTGCCCGCAAGCTCGTACCACGCGGTCGAGGCCAGCTGGTCCTCGAGCTCGGCCACCTGCAGCGTCTCTCGGGCGTTGACATCGATGAGGGTCTCGACCCATCGCAGCTTGAATCCGAGCCAGCTGGTGAACCCGGCGTGCTCGAGAGCGACCGTCTCGGCTCGTTCCGCGATCGCCAGCCGGCGTCGGGCCCGGAGCACCCGAAGCTCGGCCCACAGCGCGGCGCCGACGAGCGGGACAGCGGCGATTGGCTCGACGAGGGCGATCGCCGCTGACGCGACGCCACCGCTGAGGGCCAGCAGCACCGGCCGTCGTCCGATGCCCTGGAGGGAGCGTTCGGCCCGGTCCACCGAGTCGTGGGTCGACTCGATTTCGGCGACGAGATTGGCATGGCGGCCGGCTCCACCCAAGGCCACCGACATCTGGTTGACGCGGCGTCGGGTCTCGATGGCCCGATCGGCCCGTTCCCAGAGATCGAGCTGGTTCACACGGGCCAGGGTGAGGACCCAGGGCTCCGAAGGCGACGGCATGTCGTTGGCGGCGCTGTCGTCGAGGCGTTCGAGGAGCTCGACCCGTCGGATCCGGGCCTCCAGGTACTGCTCGTGCAGCCCGGGGAGCTCGGGAGGGACGTCGGTCGAGAGGGTGAGCGCGTGCTCGAGCGCGTCGCGGCTCAGACGCCGACGGTTCCCGAAGCCAGTCCGGCGCTCCGCCACCCGTTGCGCTTCGGAGTCGACCAGGTCGAGCTGATCGAGGACGGCTTCGTAGCGGACCAGCGCTTCCTCGTCGACGGGATCTTCCCCCCGCAGGACGGCCATCTCGGCGACGAGTCGCGCCTTCTCCACGTGCGCACCCACGTACTTCTTGTGGGCCCGGTAGGCGTCGGCTCGTCCGAGCTCGCGCTCGAGGACCCCCAGGCGGTACCGAATCTCGTCGACCTGCACGTTGGCCTCGACGGCCACCTCGTGGTCGGCCTCCACCTGGGCGAGCAGGTGGCGGGCCTCGAGCAACTCGTCGGGCAGCACCTCGGTCTCGC
>JANLSK010000047.1:0-6574 GCA_031362415.1 Actinomycetes bacterium
CGATGGCCGGGTCGAGGTCGATCCAGGCTCGGCTCTTCTTGAAGATGTTGTCGCAGCGCTCCAGCAGGAAGGGCATCCACCCGATCTGGCCTTCCGAGTAGGCCAGCTTGAGGTTCGGATACCGGGCCAGCGCGCCCGACATGAGCCAGTCGGCCATCGACACCTGTGCGTTCATGAACGTGAGCGCCACGCCCACGCCGGGCGGGGCGTCGGGCGACGACGTGGGCATCCGTGAACCCGAGCCGATGTGCATGCACACCACGGTGCCGGTCTCGTCGCAGGCTTCGAGGAACGGCGCCCAATGCCCGTCATGCGAGTGGATCGACGGCAGCCCGAGGTACGACGGCAGCTCGGTGAACGCCACGGCCCGGGCGCCGCGGGCGGCGTTCCTGCGCACCTCGGTGGCCGCGGCGAGGGGATCCCACAAGGGGATGAGGCACAAGGGCAGCAGCCGTCCCCCCGACTCGCCGCACCACTCCTCGATCATCCAGTCGTTGTTCGCTTCAACGCAGGCCTGGGCCAGCTCGCGGTCCTTGGCTTCGAGGAAGGTCTGCCCGCAAAAACGGGGGAACGTGGGAAAGCACAGTGACGCCTCGGTGTGGTTGGCGTCCATGTCGGCCAGGCGGGCCTGCACGTCGAAGCACCCGGGCCGCATCTCGTCGAAGCCGATGGGGTCGGTCGTGAGCGACTCCGGCGGAAAACCAGCGCACGCCATCACCTGCGGGATGGGCCGCACGAGATCTTCGTAGACCCAGACGTCGGTGGTGAAGCCCTCGGTGGCGGGGGCGAAACGCACCGTGCCGTTGTCGTACCGCTTGGCGACGGTCATGCGCTCGACCCGGGGGCCTTGCTCCCGCAAGCGTGCCGGTAGCCAGCGCTGCCACACGTGCGGGGGCTCGACCACATGGTCGTCGACCGACACGATGCGCGGCAGGGCAGCCGTATCGCCGCTCACAGCTCGACTCGATCGGTGTCGCGGCCCGAGCGGATGACGGTGCCCGGGAGCTCGCCGGTGAGACCGCCGTCGATGACGATCTCGACCCCGTTCACGATGACCCGCTCGATCCCTACCGAACGACCGGTCAAACGCCAGGCCCCGCCGGGGAGGTCGTGGCTCACCTCGACGGGAGCCGGGGCCACGGTGTCGAGGTCGAACAGGACGAGATCGGCGCACCACCCGGGCGCGATGCGGCCCCGGCCCCTCAGCCCGTAGAGCCGGGCCGGGACGTCGGTGATGCGGTGGATGGCTTCTTCCAAGCCGATGAGCTGCTTGTCGCGGACGGCCTTGGCCAGAAAAGCCGTGTGGCAGTTGAAGGTCTGCATTTGATCGAGATGGGCGCCGGCGTCGGAGCCGCCGATGATGACCCGCGGGTCGCGCCACAGCCGGGCCCGCTCCTCCCACGCCTCGGGCACGTCGTCGGTGTTGGGCGGCTGGATGCCGGTCCGCAGGCCGTCGTCGAGCGCCAGGTCGAAGAGCGCGTCGATGGGACGGCATCCGCGCTCGGCCCCGATGTCGCCGACGGTTCGACCCACGTAGCCGGCCAGGGCGGGCGACACGACATCGACGATGGTGCTCTCGGCCAAGCGGGCCATGGTGAAATGCGGCGACGCCTCGGCACCGGCGAGCATCCCGTCTCGCACGGCGGGGTCGGCCAGCGCCTCGCGCTTGCGCTCGTAGGGCAGATGCATGATCTCGGTCCAGCCGGCGATGAGGTCGTAGGTGAAGCCGGTGAAGAGGTTGAGCCGCTGGCGCATGATGTCGGGCAGGCACAGCGCCAGCACCCGTCCGCCCATCGCCGATGCATGGTCGGAGGCCGCCAGCTTCGACGCCCGGTTGACGGCCTCGGCCTCGCCCGGACGCACGCCGAGCAGGTTCCAGTTCAACGGCCGCCGGGCCGCGAGCGACATGCGGGCCATGAGCTCGCAGACCTCGGCGCTGAAGCGGGGCTCGACGGTGGGGATGAACTCGATGGCCGTGGCTGCGCTGTCGGCCACGGCACCGCACAGGGCGATGAGCTCGTCGTCGGTGGCCCAGCGCGAGGGGACCGGCTGGCCGTTCGAGTCGTAGTGCGCGCTGGCCTTGGTGGACGAAAACCCAAGCGCCCCTTCGTCGAGCGAGCGGCGCAGGAGCGCCACCATGGCCTCGAGCTGCTTGGGGGTCGCCTCCTCGCCGACTGCCGCCTCGCCCATCACACAGCGCCGCAGCGTGCTGTGACCGGCGAGGAAGCCGGCGTTCACCCCGAGCCGGCCTTCGAGGCGGTCGAGGTACGAGCCGAAGCTCCCCCACTTCCAATCGAGCCCGGCCTCGAGAGCCGAGATCGGGATGCCCTCGACCCGCGACAGCATGTTGGCGATGTACTCGGGCACACCCGGCGCGATGGGCGCGATGGTGAAGCCGCAGTTCCCGCCCAGCACGGTGGTGACCCCGTGGAGGCTCGACGGGCTGCACGACGGGTCCCACATCACCTGCGCGTCGTAGTGGGTGTGCACGTCGACGAAACCCGGGGCCACCACCAGCCCCGTGGCGTCGACGGTGCGAGCGGCCGGCTCACCGCCCCTGGCCTCCGCGCCAACTCCCACACCGACGATCCGGCCGTCGCGCACGGCCACGTCGGCCCGACGCGCCGCGGCGCCCGTCCCGTCGACGACGGTACCTCCGGTGATGAGCAGATCGAGCACGGACCCTCCCCGGTCGTCGGATCGTGCAGCGACCCTATCCGGACCGCCGACCACGACGTCGCGGCGCCGTACCGACCGAGCACTGTTCACAACGACATCAAATACCGTGTCCTACTGACCACTGCTCGAAATCGGGCGCCGCCGACCCCGCCCGGGTCACCATACGGCTGTCACCCGGAGGGGCACCCTCATCCGTCATTACAGTCGACACAGGAGAACATCGAACAGGGAGTTCCATCATGCGCGGACGGAACCCGACGGTTGCCCTCATCGCGTTGATCGCGGCGACCGTGTCGATTCCGGCTCTCAGCCGTTGGTCACGACCGAGGGTGGTGTCGCGCCTGCCACCCAGAGTTCCCTGGCGCGAACAACCCGGCCTGTTCCGGCTGGGGTTCACGGATCCGCACCGATTCCTCGACTCTTTGTACGACAGACACGGCCCGGTGTGCACGCTCGGCGCCGGTCCGCTGCGGATCGCGGTGATCGGTGACCCGGCGACCCTCGGCGACCTGTTCGCGCTGTCCACCGAGCACTTCCGTTGGCGGCACAAGTTCAACTGGTTCGCCACCGTCGTCGGGAAGGGCTCGATGCTCACCAACGACGACCCCGAGCACAAGCGCCTGCGCTCAGCAGTGCAGGCCGGGTTCGCTCGCCGCCGGCTCGACGCCTGGATCCCCATGATCATCGAGCGCACCGATACCGCGATCGACGAGCTGATCACTGCCCGGAACCCGCACACCGTCGTCGACCTGTACCCGGTCGGGCGGGCCTTGACCCTCGAGATCGTGACCCACGCCTTGTTCGGCGGACGCCTGGCAACTCGGGCCGGCGAGATCGGGGCGCTGATGCAGAACGCCCAGGACTTCGTCGCGGCGCCCACTCCACCCCACCCGTTCCCCTTCGGAACCCAGGCCCGCGTGCGGGCCGACCGTCGCGCCATCGACGCGATCATCGACGCCGAGATCGCCCACCACCGTCATCATCCCACGGGCGAACCGCTCAACGTCCTGGAAGCCCTCGTCGTCGTCGGCGACCTCTCCGACAGTGAGATCCGCGATCAGGTCGTGACCCTCATCGCGGCTGGGTTCGATACCGCCACCGCATCGCTGGCCTGGATGCTGTGGTGCGCAACGCTGACGCCCGGCCTGTGGGAACGCCTCGGCGCCGAGGCCGACGACGTCCTCGGTCGCGTCGGCCGCGAACAGGCACCGGCTGACCACGACACGCTCACCCGCCTGGACCTGGCCGGGCGCGTCATGCGCGAAACCCTGCGCCTGCACCCCGCCGGAGCGCTGACCCCCCGGCTCGCCGCTCGCGACATCGAGGTCGGCGGCTATTCGGTGCCCAAGGGCACCATGGTCGTGTGGTCCGCGTACCTCGCCGGCCGCGACGCCACCGCGTGGCCCGACCCCCTGCACTTCGACCCCGACCGCTTCTGTGACCTCACCCCCGAGCAACGCACGGCCGCCGACGCCGCCTGGGTGCCCTTCGGTCGCGGTGCGCGCCACTGCATCGGCTTCGCGCTCGCACAGATGGAGCTCACACTGATCATCGCCCGGCTCGCCCAACGCCTCGACCTCACCCCCACCACCGACACGGTTCCCGAACCGGTCGGGATGGCCGTGAACCGACCTGCCGGTGGCGTCCCCATGCATCTCGCACCCCGCGTCCCACTCCGACTGTGACGATGGAGGCGCGGCAGGTCACGGGACCCTGGGATGCTCCGCCGATTGCAGCGCTTGGTGATCCGGATCCTGGCCGGTCTCGATGGTGCGATCGACGCCGTCGTCTATCGGCCAGCGGTCGTCTGGATTTTTCGCCTGGCTTCCTCGGTGGTGGCAGTGCGACCTTGCGAAGCTTTCGATCCGACTCGACGGCCGCTGGGGTGTCGGCTGGTGAGATCGAGCCATTCCGCCTGGTCGGCCGGGCGACGCATGCGGTCGACGGGCGTCGATCCACGTGTACGGAGGCCTCGACCCGAATCTCAAGCGAGGTCTGCGGTGACTTCCTCGGAACGCACCCGTTGAGCTGTGCGGCTGGTGCCATCTCGACACTCCCATCCAAGACGATGGTGATCTCCAGCGGAAGCTGGCGGCAGCCCGGTCTCGATCGGTGGCGTGGACGTGGCGTCTGCCGTGAGGCGGGGGCCGATCGGTCACTACGATCCGGGACCGTGCAGCTCACGCCCCGCGAGGTCGACAAGCTGATGGTGTCGCTCGCTGCAATGGTGGCCCGCGACCGGCAGGCCCGGGGTGTGCGGCTCAACCATCCCGAGGCGGTGGCGATCTTGTCGTCGTTCGTGTTGGAGGGTGCGCGTGACGGCCGGACGGTGGTCGATCTCATGGAGGCCGGTCGCCACGTGCTTGGTCGCGCCGACGTGATGGACGGCGTGCCTGAGATGCTCCACGAGATCCAGGTGGAGGCCACGTTCCCCGACGGGACCGCGCCGCTCCGTGCCCAATTCCCGATGCCCGATTCCCAGCACTGTTCAGTAGGACATGCCCTATGGCGTCGTTGTGAACACTGCTGGCACTGAGGTGACGGCGCTGCCGCTGTTGGGCTTGCTGCTGGGCGACGGGCGCCGGCCCGGTGGCGGCTACGCTCACCGCTGTGGTCCCGGTCACGATCAACGGCGACACCGACATCGAGGCCACCGAGACGTTCACGCTCAGGCTCCAGCCCGCAGAACCTCAGCGTCGCCGACTCGCAAGGTGTCGGGACCATCACGACGGACCATGCCGGGCTGCTCGTCTCGGCAGGCAACTCCGACTACGAAGCCCAGGCGGTCCTGGTCGGCATCCCCGCAGGATTCATGACCGCTGGAGTCGCCGTCCACATCACCGGCGACACCACCATCGAACCCGACGAGACGTTCAACCTCATCATCACCGATCCCGGCATCTTCACCGTCTCCGACGGACAAGGCACCGCCACCATCATCAACGACGACAACCCGCCACTGTCCACCACGACGACCACGACGACCACGACCACAGCACCACCACCCACCACCACCACCACGGCACCACCCACCACCACCACCACCACCACCACGGCGCCGCCGCCTCCGGTCGGCCGGCAGGTGTCGATCGCCAACCGGTCGAAGGTCGAGGGCAACACCGGGACCAGCACCATCCAGATGGTCCTCACGCTCAACGGGCCCGCCACAGGCAACGAGACCGTGATCGCCAACACCGTCGCTCTCAGCGGCAGCGAAGCGGCCGCCGCAGGGAGCGACTACGTCCCGGTGATCAACCGGCTCGTCACGTTCCCAGCCGGCGACACCACCGTCGAACCCGACGAACGATTCACGCTCCGGCTCACCAACCCCTCCGGGGCCACGCTCGAAACCCCTTGCGGTACCGCCAACGGCATCATCAAGAACAACGACTGAACACCCGGACCACCAAGCCATGCGTGACGCCTGAGGTGGCGGGTTGTCGCGTCACCTCGGGCCCGAGCCTGACACCGGCTCCGATGCCAGCGGTACGCTGCCGATCGATCGACCCCTGAGGGAAGGGCCCGACCATGGCCGGTCCGCAGCAGATGGAGTTCGGGCTGGTGTTCGGGGGCGTCGATGCCGACTCGGGAGCGCGAGCGCGCCAGGCCGAGCAGCTCGGGTTCGACTACGTCGCGACCGGCGAGCACCTCATGTTCCACGGCCCAACGCCCAATGCGCTCATGGCTTTGGCGTTCGCGGCGGCGGTCACTGAACGGGTGAAACTGCTCAGCTCCATCGTGCTCCTTCCCTTGTATCCACCGGCCGTGCTGGCCAAGCAGACAGCAGCGCTCGACGTGCTCTCGGGCGGGCGCCTGCACTTCGGCGTCGGCATCGGAGGCGAGTACCCGACAGAATTCGAGGCCTGCGGCATACCCGTCAACGAACGGGGCGCCC
>JANLSK010000070.1:0-12210 GCA_031362415.1 Actinomycetes bacterium
GGCTTCTTCGCGAAGCGCGTGCCAAGAACCGTGCGCGTGGTGCACTTCTCGCGATAACCCTCGATCACGAAACGAGTGAGGGTACCCGGGAGGAACATGAGGTCGTCCCAGTGCGGGATCTTCTTGAACATCGAGAAGCCCCGCATCCGGTAGCGACCGAGCTCGGACTTCACGTGGATGTCGTTGATGACCTCGGGCGTGAAGATGCGGCTCGTCCCGAGGATGTTCTTGTTCGATGTCGAATCCTCGACAGCCATGGGCGCAACCTTGCGTTCAGGAGATGGGATTACAGGACGAGCTTGCGCTCGCTCGGTTCGAGGTTGTCGTAGTTCCACAGCTGCTTGCCGCAGCCGAACTTCCGGAACATCGGCGGCGTTCCGAAGCCGTAGATCGAGAACTTGCGATCGATCAGCTCCTGGTCGGCCGACGTGAACTCGGTCTCCACGCAGTCGATCCCGAGCGACTTCACCGAGCCGGCGACGTAGATCGAGCCGTCGTACATGGAATCGCCGAGACCGGGCCCGACGTTGCCGCAGTAGATCTGACGCCCGCGCTGCATCATGAACCCGATGTTCATGCCGCCGTTGCCGCCGACCAGGATCGTCCCGCCCTTCTGGTCGATACCGGTGCGGGCTCCGACATCGCCGCGCACGACGAGATCGCCTCCCCGGAAGGCGGCGCCGGTGAGCGACCCCGCGTTCTTGTCGATGACGACGACGCCGCTCATCATGTTCTCGCCGAACGACCAACCAACCCGCCCGGTGATGTGGATCTCGGGCCCGTCGATCAGCCCGCAGCCGAAGTACCCGAGGCTGCCTGCGAACGTGATCGTGCAGCGAGCGAGGATCGCCACACCCAGTGAGTGCTTGGCCCCAGGGTTGGTGATGGTGACGTCGTGAATGCCCCGCTCGTAGACCAACCAGCGCAGCTCGCGGTTGATCTGACGAGTCGTCAACGGCCCGGCGTCGAAGACCGCACTCTTCCCGTCGATCTGCGACACGCGCGGTATCTCGACGGTCGGCTCGGAGAGGCCGCGGGCGTCGTAGGTGACACGCTGGCTCGAACCTTCGGCCATCAGCCCTCCCCGATTCGACGGGACAATTTCAACGCGACCACACCAGCACCTGACCCTCGTAGGGGTCATAGGTGTCGATCTCGTGATCGATGATGGCGCGAATCGCCATCTCCTCCGATGCCAGCACCACGAGCTCGTCGGTCTCGAAGAGCACCAAGGGCTTGGCGGCCATCTCGTCCTTGGCGACGCCGAGCGAGTCGGCGGTCACCGCGACGTAGGTGAACACGCCGTCGAGATCGTCGAGGCTTTGATGCATGGCGTCTTCGAGCGATGCGCCGCCGACCATCTTCTCGGCGAGGTACACCGCAATGATCTCGGAGTCGCACTCGCTCTGGAACCGATGCCCTGAACGCTCCAGGCGCCGCTTCCAGTGGAAGTAGTTCGTGAGCTGACCGTTGTGCACCACGGCGACATCGCTGAACGGGTAGGCCCAGTACGGATGGGCCCCCGAAATGTCGACGTCGGACTCGGTGGCCATTCGCACGTGGCCGATGGCGTGGGTGCCGCGAAAGCCGCCGAGGTGATACATCCCGGCGACGGTCTCGGCGTCGCCGATGTCCTTGACGATCTCGAGCGATGTGCCGATCGAGAGAACCTCGCAGCCGGGGACGTCCTCGAGATAGTCGGCCAGGGCCTTCAGATCGCCCGAGTAACGCACCCGGGCCCGGAAGGCGTACTCGGTGTCGCCCTCCATGCGCTCGACCGTCGCGCCTATCTTGCCCAGGCGCGACTCGACCTCGTTGCGGTGACGTTCGAGCCGTTCGCCGAACTCGAAGTCTCGCTCGTCGTTGGCATCGGCCAGCTTGAAGCGGATGACGATGCCATCGGTCGGCGGCGCGTACAGCGCGTAACCCGTTGAGTCGGGCCCGCGATGCTTCATGGCCTGGAGCATCCGGGTCATCTCGTCACCGATGTCGGCGTCTCCGTCGCGGTGGATGACCCCGGCGATCCCGCACATACCAGTCCCCCTTTTCGATCGATCCCCGGCTCAGGGCAGGACGTCGAGATACTCCTTGATGTCCCACTCGGAGACCGTCGAGATGAAACGCTCCCACTCGTCGCGCTTGTAATGCATGAACACGGTGTACATCTCGCCGGGCAATGCTTCCTTCACGATCTCGTCGCGTTCGAGCTCGTCGAGGGCTTCACCGAAGGTGGCCGGGATGCGCTTGACCTGCTTGCCGCTCTCGATCGCCTGGTAGATGTTGCGCTCTTCGGGCTCACCAGGGTCGATGTTGTTGCGGATGCCGTCGCGCATGCACACGAGCAGACCGGCCATGCAGAGATACTGGTTCACGGCCGAGTCGACCGACCGGTACTCGAAACGCCCAGGGGCCGAGATGCGGATGGCCGTCGTGCGGTTCTGGAATCCCCAGTCGGCGAAGATCGGCGCCCAGAACCCGGCATCGGCGAAGCGCCGGTATGAGTTCACCGTCGACGCGCTGATGGCGGTGAGCGCCCGGAGGTGGGTGAGGATGCCGCCGAGCGCGGGCATGCCCATCTTGCCGGGCAAGCGGGGATTGCTCGTGTCGGGCATGAAGGTGTTGGTCTCGCCCTTCCACAACGAGAAGTTGTGGTGGCAGCCGTTGGCCGAGACGCCCATGAAAGGCTTGGGCATGAAGCAGGGGAAGGCCCCCATCTCGCGCCCGACCTGCCGGCAGATCTGGCGGTACGTGGTGAGACGGTCGGCGGTGAGCTCGGCCCGGTCGAACTGGAAGTTCAGCTCCAGCTGACCGGGGGCGTCCTCGTGGTCTCCCTGGATCATGTCGAGGCCCATGGCCTCGGCGTACTCCAACACCTTGTGGATGATGGGCTGGAGCTCCGAGAACTGGTCGATGTGATAGCAGTACGGCTTGGTCATGCCCTCGACCGAAGGGGTGCCGTCGGCGTTGGTCTTGAGCCACATCATCTCGGGCTCACAGCCGACCCGCATGTGGTGGCCGGTCTCCTCCTCGAACGCCCGATGGATGCGCTTCAAGTTCCCGCGGCAGTCGGACGTGAGGAATGCGCCAGCGTCGACCTCTTCCTCCCGGCCCCGGAACAGGGTGCAGAACACCCTGGCAGTCTTGCGATCCCACGGGAGCACGCAGAACGTCTCCGGCTCGGGGAGGCCGACGAGCTCGCGGGCCTCGGGCCCATAACCGATGTAGTTGCCCTTCCGGTCGACGAACAGATTGGCCGTCGCCCCGTAGACGAGCTGGAAACCGCCTCGGGCGATGCGCTCCCAATGCTTGGCGGGCACGCCCTTGCCCATCACCCGGCCGGTGACCGACACGAACTGGTAGTAGATGTACTGCACGCCCGACGCGTCGATCTGCCGGCGCACCTCGGCGACTGCGGCGTCTCGCCCGTCCTGCCCCAGGAAGCGTTCCAGGTCGTTGGTCATGATCCCCCCACGTTCTCGCACACCGTGTTTCCCACCATTCAACACCGTCTCACCACAGTTGACAACCGCCCCCAAGCGGCAGCGGCCGGCACTGTGCAGCCGTGACAGGGGCGCTTCTTGCGATCGACCGCCCGTCGGCGACTCCCGAGAGCGAAGCACTGATGTTCGCCGAGCGAAGCGAGGTCCCGAATTCGCCGCTGACGAGCCGTTGGCACTTGGAGGCGGCATCAACTCAGCCCGATGATCTCGCCGTTGTCGTCGAAGTCGATGACGGCCGCGGCCGGGTGGGCGCCGAGGCCGGGCATGGTCCGCATGTCGCCGCAGATCGGGTACACGAAGCCGGCACCGACCGAGGCCCGGACCTCACGCACCGGAAGCGTCCACCCCGTGGGTGCGCCCTTGAGCGAGGCGTCGGATGAGATCGACAGGTGGGTCTTGGCGATGCAGACGGGCAACGTGCCGAAACCGTTGCGCTCGAAGGTGTCGAGCTGCTTGACGGCGGCCGGCGAGTACGTGACCGCGGCGGCACCGTAGACCTTGGTGGCGACGATCTCGATCTTCTCGCGCAAGGTCGCCGAGTCGGGATACAGCGGGGCGAAGCTCGTCTTCTGGTCGGCCGCGGCCACCACGGCATGGGCCAGATCGACGGCACCCGCTCCGCCGTCGGAGAAGTGCGTGCTCACCGCGACCCGGGCACCCATCGACTCGGCGATCTCGCGAATGGCGTCGTGCTCTGACGGGTGGTCGGTGGGGAAGGCGTTGATGGCCACCACCGGGGCCACGCCGTGGATCATCACGTTCTCGATCTGCTTGCGCAGGTTGGCCCCGCCCTGGTGCACCTCGTCGGGGTTCTCGGCCAAGAGGGCATCGGGGAGCGCCCTGCCGGCGACGATTCGATGCTGGCCGGAGTGGGCCTTCAGCGCCCGGACCGTCGCCACGAGAACCGCGGCTTGCGGTGTGAGCCCGGAGTATCGGCACTTGATGTTGAAGAACCGCTCGGCCCCCATGTCAGCGCCGAATCCGGCCTCGGTGATGAGGTACTCACCGGTCTTGATACCGATCAGGTCACCGACGATCGACGAGTTCCCGTGGGCGATGTTGCCGAACGGCCCGGTGTGCACGATGACGGGGGTGTTCTCCAACGTCTGCAACAGATTGGGCTTGATGGCTTCGCGCAGCATCACGGCCATCGACCCGGCGCTCTGGAGCTGCTCGGCGGTGACAGGCTCGCCGGCGTTCGTGTAACCGACCACGATGCGCCCCAGCCGGGCCCGGAGATCGGCCAGCGAGCTCGACAGCCCCAGCACCGCCATCACTTCCGACGCCGCGGTGATGTCGAAGCCGCTCTGGCGGACGACGCCGTCCTCCTTGGTGCCCATGCCGATGATGATGTTGCGGAGCGCCCGGTCGTTCACGTCGAGGGCGCGCCGCCAGGTGATGTTGTGGAGGTCGAGGCCGAGCGCGTTGCCTTGGTGGAGATGGTTGTCGAGCATGGCGGCCAGGAGGTTGTGGGCCGCGGTGACCGCATGGAAGTCGCCGGTGAGATGCAGGTTGAGCAACTCCATGGGCACGACCTGGCTGTAGCCGCCGCCCGCGGCCCCGCCCTTGATCCCGAAAGTGGGACCCATCGACGGTTGGCGCAACGAGATCGTGGCCTGGCGGCCGATAAGGGCCATCGCCTGACCCAGCCCGACCGTGGTGGTCGTCTTTCCTTCACCGAGCGGAGTCGGCGTGATGGCGGTGACGACCACGTAATTGGCGTCGGGGCGATCGGAAAGCTCCTCGATGGCCTCCATGCGGATCTTGGCCAGGCTGTCACCGTGAGGCTCGAGCAGGTGGGCTCCGATGCCCATGCTGGCTGCGATCTCGGTGAGGGGTTTGAGCTTCGCCTGCCGGGCGATCTCGAGGTCGGTCGGAAACGCCATCGTGCTCCCCTTGCCAACGTGTCAGATGGTCGCGAAGCCTGCGATGTCGATGTGGTACTCGATTCCCGCGTCGAGCACGGCGTCGAAGAGCACCTGTCCCGACGATCGGTCGCAGTGCAACAGGTACGACCGGGTGCCATCGGCGGTGTCGTCGCGCACGACGTCGGTGACCAGCTTGGCCACCGACGTGCGCAGCGCCGTGCCGTTGGGCGTGATGCGGTCGTCGAGGTCGATGGCGCAGATCTTGGCCATGAGCCGCGGGGCCGCAGAACCCGTGAGCCGTATGAGCGCCCGTCCGTGGGTGATATCGACGGCGCTCACATGCTCACTCGACGCGCCTCCGGCGGTACTGGCGCCGCCCGCTCCACCAGCCGCCCCCGAAGCCGCCGACGCCAGCGCAGCCCCGAGAACCGAAGCGGCGCACCCCGGCGGCCCGAGGTAGAGCCACTCCCCGGGAGACGAGCCGATCACGAGCACACCGTCGGCCCGACGTTGTGCCCGTCCGAACGCGACACCGTCGCCCCCGCCGACCGTCGTGGCGAACACCCCACGCTCCGGCGCGTGCACGACCACCTTCCCCAGCGGGCTCTCGTCCGACAGGGTCAACGCCGCGTCGCTCGTACGTCGCGAGACTTCCCAGCCCTCGACGATCTCGACCGGCGGGACCGGCGCGATCGAACTCCGGGCGATGGGTGACGTCGTGCTCTCAGTGCTCTCAGTGCTCTCAGTGCTCTCGGTGCTCTCGGTGCTCTCAGTGCTCTCAGTGCTCTCGGTGTTCTCAGTGCTCTCAGCCACGGAGGCGCTCCCCGTCGGGATCGAAGTGGGCCAGGTGTTCGGTGACCCGAACCGGGATGCGGCGACGGTCGGGGAGCTGGCAGGTGACGAGCGTCCCTGGCACGGTGAGATGGGGCGCCACGAACCCCAGGCAGATAGCCCGGCCCAGCGTTGGCGACATCCGGCTCGACGTGATGCGGCCCACGATGGTCTTGGCCCCCTCCACGAGCTGGCTGGCCTCGGCCGGCACGATGTGCGGATCGACCGGTTGCAGGCCGACGAGGCGCTGATAGCCGCCCGCAGCCTGTTGCCACACCAGTTCCGGCTTGCCGGCGAAGTCGTCCTTGTCGAGCTTCACAAGCCAGTCGAGGTCGGCGCCGAAGGCCTGGGTGAGCCCGTCGGTGTCCTGGCCGACGATGAAGTGGCCCTTCTCCAGGCGCATGATGCGTTGTGCCTCCACGCCGAACGGGGCCACGCCGAGGTCGGCACCTGCGGTGAAACAGGCCTCCCACACGTGCAGCCCGTAGGCGGCAGGCACGTGCAGCTCGTACGAGAGCTCACCCGTGAAACCGATGCGCCACAAGAAGCACCCGTTGACGCCGGCCACACGACCCTGGCGCACGTGCATGTACGGGAAGGCCTCGGCCGAGAGGTCGACCCCAACGATGAGCCGGCCCAGCAACTCCCGGCTCTTGGGCCCAGCGATGTTCATCGAGGCATAGGCCGTGGTGACCGGGGTGACGTGCACCTGCCATTCGGGATGCTCGGTCTGCAGCCAGTTCTCGACCCACTCCCACACCGTCGCCGCGCCCGATGATGTGGTCGACATGAGGTAGTGATCGTCGCCGAGGCGACCGGTGACGCCGTCGTCGAGCACCACACCGTCCTCGCCGCACATCACGCCGTAGCGCACCGCCCCCACAGCCAGCTTGGCCCACTTGTTCACGTACACGAGGCCGAGCAGCTTGGCGACGTCGGGGCCGCGCAGGTCGAGCTTGCCCAACGGGGTCACGTCGATCAGGCCCACGTTGGTTCTGACGTTGTTCACCTCGGCAGCCGGATCGCCATAGTGGTCGGGGCGGATCCAGTCGCCGGCCACGAGCGGACGGGCGCCCCGGGCCACATGCCAGCCGTGCATGGGCGAGACCCGGGTGTTTTCGAAACCGCGCCCCGCCAAGGCTCCCAAGGTGATCGGCACGTACGGGGGTCGCCACACCGTGGTGCCGGTCTCGGCGATCGTCTGGTGCAGCGCCTCGCTCATGACCGCGACGGCGTTCACCGATTCGAGCTTGCCCTGCGATGGGCCCATGGTGACGGTCGTGAAGCGCTTCACGAGCTCGATCGAGTCGTAGCCCTCCTTGGCTGCGGCCAGCAGATCCTTCGACGAGACGTCCTCGCTCCAGTCGACCGTCCCGTGCGTGGTGCTGCGAAACAGCGCCGGGTGCGGCCGCCGGGCCAACGTGGGGATCGGGGGACGGGTACCCGCTGCGCCGGCCGCGGCGGCTGCGGCGCCGACGGCCCGGCCGTGGGCCACGATCTCGTCGAGGGAGCCGTCGCCGCAGAGGCCTCCCGCGGGGAACACGTTGGCGGCGTGTTGGCCACCGGGGAAGAACCGTGCGGCATCAGGGTCGTAGACCGGGCGGTCGCCGGCGAAGTTGAGCAGCGATGTGGGCGCGGTCCAGCCGACCGCGGTGACCAGCAGGTCGCAGTCGAGCTTGGAACCGTCGCCCAGCTCGACCCGCCGCAGCACCCGTCCACCCTCGGCCCTCACGACGTTGGCGCCGGTGCGGGCATCGAGCACCCGGGCGATTTCGACCCCGGCTCGCCGCAGATCGTCGACCGCGGCGTCGCCCTCGGGGTTGGCCGAGAGCACCACGGCCCGCTGCCCCGGCTTCACTGCGTACAGGTTCACCAGTCGCGCCACGGCGCTCGAGAGCATCACGCCGGGCAGATCGTTGCCCTCGAACACGTAGGGCCGCTCGATGAGCCCGGGAGCGACGACCAACGTACGGGCCCGCACCTTGCACAGGCGCTCGAACACACCGGGAACATCGCGTTGCACGACGGCCACCCAGTTGTCGTCGTAGCGGCCGGTGACCACCGCGTCGGTCATCACCTCGATGCCCTCCGCAGCGGCGACCGCGGCCCGCAGCTCGGCCGCGGCGGCGCGATCGGCGTCGGTGCCATAGCGGAGATGGCCGCCGAGCTCGGGCTCCTCCTCCACCAGGAGCACTCGCGCACCGGCCGCGGCCGCGGCGAGCGCCGCGGTCATCCCGGCTGGGCCACCGCCGGCCACGCACACCTCGACGTGCACATAGCGCTTGTCGAAATGGCCGTGAGGGCTGTCGGGCTCGACGATGCCTCCGGGAGCGAACCGGGCCAAGACCTTCTCGTAGGCCGGCCAGAGACGC
Source organism: Actinomycetes bacterium (assembly GCA_031362415.1). Taxonomy (GTDB): domain Bacteria; phylum Actinomycetota; class Acidimicrobiia; order IMCC26256; family VFJJ01; genus VFJJ01. The sequence continues at coordinate 8,572 of JANLSK010000070.1, forward strand.
TGGGGCTTGATGAACGTCTTGTAGTAGAAGCCGGCGCCCAGGAATCGGCTGACGAGCCGGTTGGCCGAGCGCACGTCGAACGAGAGCGACGGCCAGGTGTTCTCGGACGTGACGGCGATTCCCGCGCTCAGGCGCCGGTGCGCCGCTCGGACGTTGGGATCGTCGCCCACCTGCAGCGTGCAGTTGGGATCGTGGTAGGTGGCCGAGAGGAGCCCCCGGGGCTTGTGGTACTTGAAGCTCCGGGAAAAGACCCGTACCCCCGATGCCGCCAGGGCCGAGGCGATCGTGTCGCCGGCGAAGCCTTCGGCGGGCCGGCCGTTCCAGGTGAACGCCAAGCGCCGGCTGCGGTCGATGACCTCGCCGGGCTGAGCGGCCAGCCGCATCGGCGCCGAGGTGGCCTGGGCACCAGCCACCCTGGTCGCGCTCATGGCGCACCGCCTTCGAGGCGGAGCTGGGCCGCCGGGCGACGGGTCTCGCGGATCTCGTTCGACACCGTGTGGCGCTCGACCGCGAAGAATCGGCGACAGCCCGCCCGGTGATACCAGGTCTCGGTGGCCCAGTCGGCCGGGTTCGACTTCACGTACAGGTATCGCCGCCATTCCTCGGGCGTGGCGGCATTGGGGTCGGGTCGACCCTTCGACTCGCCCACGTAGCGGAACTCCGACGAGTTGCGCGGCCCGCACCACGGGCACGACACCTGGATCACGTCACTCCTTCCCAGCAATCGACAGCCGCGGGCGACAGGCCCCGGCGAATGGTCGCGGCCGCGGCGCTAGTGCCCAACGGCTGCTGCGCCCTTCTCGCCCACCAGCCGGCCCTCGGCGAACCGGGCGAGATCGAAGGACGCGATGATCTCCGGGGTTCGGCCCGTGGCGATGAGCTCGGCCATGGCCTCACCCGAGACCGGACCGGCCTTGAACCCGTACGTGCCCCAGCCGACGTCGGCGAGAAAGCCTTCGACGGGCGTGATCCCCATTATGGGCGAGAAGTCGGGGGTGATGTCGCACAGGCCCGCCCATTGGCGCAGCACCCGCATCTTCGAGATCGACGGCATGAGCTCGAGGATGTGACCGGCGAGCTCCTCGGTGAACTCCAGCGAGCCTCGCGTGGAGTACGAGGCGTAGGGGTCGGTGCTGGCGCCGAAGACCAGCTCGCCCCGATCGGTCTGCGACACGTACACGTGCAGCGTGCCCGACACCACCACGGCGTTCAGGAACACCTTGACCGGCTCGGTGACTGCAGCCTGGAGGGGATGGGTGATGATCGGCATCTTCACGCCGACCATGTCGGAGATGAGCGTGGCCCAGCCGGCCGTGCAGTTGACGACGATCGGCGCGGCGATGCGGCCCCGGGTGGTCTGGACGCCCGTCACCCTGCCCGCCTCGACGTCGATGCCCGTGACCTCGGTCTCCTGGTGGATGTGCACACCGCGGATGTCGGCGCCGCGGGCGTAGCCCCAGTTGACCGCGTCGTGGCGGATGATGCCGCCCGGCGGGTGGTACAGGGCACCGAGGATGGGATACCGGGTCTCGTCGCTCGTGTCCATGTAGGGCACGAGCTCCTTGATGGCATCGGGCCCGATCACCTCGGTGTCGACGCCTTCGAGTTTGTTCACCTCGGCCCGCCAACGCATGGTGCGCAAGGAGGAGTCGTTGTGGGCCAGGGTGAGATGGCCGCGCTGCGAGTACATGACGTTGAAGTTCAAGTCGGCCGCGAGGTTCTCGTAGAGCTTCACCGACCGGTCGTAGAACCGCACGCCCTCGGGGGTCAGGTAGTTGGCTCTCACGATCGCGGTGTTGCGCCCCGAGCCGCCGCCGCCCACATAGCCCTTGTCGAGCACCGCGACGTTGGTGATGCCCCAGTTCGACGCCAGGTAGTACGCGGTGGCGAGGCCGTGCACGCCGGCTCCGACGATCACCACGTCGTAGGACGGTCGCAGCTCGTGCCGGCGCCACATGCGGGGCCAGTCGCGCCCCCGGAGCCCGTGGGTGAACAGGCTCAGCGCCGAGTACTTCGCGGGGTAACGGGCCTTGGTGTTCCGGCTGCCGTTCGGGCTCGCCGTGGGGGTCGGGATCCGGATCGCCGGGACGCCACGAGCGGGAACCCCACTGCCTACGGGCTGGTCGGACATGCGATCGACGCCTCCCGAGGTGGCCGTCCCTGGAACCTGGGCAGCCTACCCAGGAGCCGTTTGGTGGGTCCACTCTGGAGAAACACGGAATCCGTCCCAGGAAACGGCGCCTCAGATCCTTCCGGGGACCCAGTTCGTGCCGGCGAGCGGTACCCCGGCCATGGCCGCGGCCTCGATGGTGAGGGCCACGAGGTCTTCTCGTTCGAGGTTGTGCACGTCCGACTTCCCGCAGGCTCGGGCCAGCGTGGTGAGCTCCATCGTCATGGCCCGCAGGTAGTTGGCCATCCAGCGGGCGCCCACCTCCGGGTCGAGGCGCAGCTCGAGGTCGGGATCCTGGGTGGTGATGCCGACGGGGCAGCGCCCGGTGTGGCAGTGGTGGCAATACCCGGGCGCGGCGCCGAGCGCCTCGTACTCCGGGGTCACGTCGTGCCAGGAGTCGTCGGCCGGCGAGTACCACTCCGGCCGGTTGCAGCCCAGGCCGATGAGCGACGCCACCCCGATCGAGACCGCCGTGGCCCCGAGCGCGATGGCCTTGGCCACGTCGGCCCCCGAGCGGATCCCGCCCGAGACGATGAGCTGCACCTCGTGCTGCTTTCCGATGTCGCGCAAGGCTTCCGCAGCGATGCGCACCGCGGGCAGCGTGGGGATACCGGCGTGCTCGATGAACACGTCCTGCGTGGCACCCGTCCCGCCCTGGAGGCCGTCGACCACCACCACGTCGGCCCCCGCGGCCACGGCCAGCTTCACGTCGTGCTCGGTACGGGTGGCCCCGACCTTCACATAGATCGGCTTCTCCCAGTTGGTCGCCTCGCGCAGCTCCTCGATCTTGATGCACAAGTCGTCAGGCCCGACCCAGTCGGGATGCCGGCTGGCCGAGCGCTGGTCGATCCCCGCCGGCAACGTGCGCATGGCGGCGACGCGCTCACTCACCTTCTGGCCGAGGAGCATCCCGCCCCCGCCGGGCTTGGCCCCCTGGCCGATGACGATCTCGATGGCGTCGGCTCGGTGCAGGTCGGCCGGATTGAAGCCGTAGCGAGACGGCAGGCACTGGTAGACGAGCTGCTTCGAGGCTCGGCGCTCCTCGGGGGTCATGCCGCCGTCGCCGGTGGTGGTGGAGGTGCCGACCATCGTCGCGGCGCGACCGAGGGCTTCCTTGGCGTTGGCCGACAGCGAGCCGAACGACATGCCTGCGATGGTGATCGGGATGTCGAGCACGATGGGCTTCGACGCGAATCGCGACCCCAGCACGGTGCGGGTCTCGCACTTCTCGCGATAGCCCTCCAGCGGGTAGCGCGACGCCGAGGCCGAGATGAACACGAGATCGTCGAACGTGGGTAGCACCCGCTTGGCGCCCCAGCCCCTGATCTCATACCGGCCCTCCTCGGCCATGGTGTGGATCTGGTCGATCACCTGAGGCGAGAACGTGTGGCTGGCCCGCAACGGGATGCGGCGGCGATGGGACGGTGTCTCAGACACCAGCGGGTCCTCTCAAAACTCCGCAACTGTCA
>JANLSK010000089.1:0-16038 GCA_031362415.1 Actinomycetes bacterium
ATCTTCAACAGATCGTCATCGAGGGTGCGTGCGATCTCCAGCGGGGTGGCGAGGAGGTCGAGCACCTTGTGCCATCCCGCGATCGCCGTCTGAGTCTGGTCGAGGATCTCGGTGAACTCCGAGACCGGCTCGAGCAGGAGACCGACGAGGAACAGAAAGGCCACCAACTCGCCTGTGCTCAAGCCGCTCCCGGGGCCGAGCGCGACCCCCACGACGACGACGACGGCGATGGTGAGGACAGCAAAGACCTCGTTGGCCGGGAACATGAAGGCCGAGATGGTCCCGGCCTTGATCTCGGCGTCCTTGCGGGCTTCGACGACCTGCCGGACCCGGGCGTTGGTGCGCTCCTCGATGTGGTAGCCGCGCACGACGGCCGCACCGGTGACGGCCTCCGAGACTGCGCTCAGCATCTCGCCCACCCTGTCGCGTACCGCGTCGTAGGCCCGGATGAGGTGCCGCTGGAGCAGCCGGAGCACCAAGGCCAGGGGGGCCACGGCCCCCACCGCCACCAGCGTGAGCCGCCAGTCGTACACGAGCATCGTGGCGACGACGGTCACGACCACGGCGCCGTCGATGAGCATGGCCAGCCCACCCCACGAGAAGAACTGCGACAACGCCTCGAGGTCGGACGTGACCCGGCTCACGAGCACACCGCGGTGCTCGTCGGTGTGATGCGCCAGGCTCAACGAGTGGATGTGCGCGAACGCCTCCACTCGAAGCTCGCCGATGGCTGTCTCCGACACCTTGGCCAAGCGCCGCTTGGTCGCGGCCGTCGCCAGCACGGTGACGAGGACGATCCCCACGGCGAAGATGCAGATCACCCAGACGACGCCGAGATCGACGTCGACCCCATCAGAGCCCGAGCCGCCATTGGAACCGGCCGCCGTTGCCGCGTCGGAGCCGGAGCCGGAGCCGGATCGGCGGAGGCCGCGGTCGACGACCTGCTGCACCAGGACGGGCACGACCACGCGCCCCATGGCTCCCACCAGCGCAAGGGCCAGCGTGACGGCCAGCCCGGCGCGCAATGCGGGGCTGGCCCGAAGCCCGGCCCGGAGAACGTCACTGGCCCGGTAGTCGGCCGTGGTGGCGGCCCGTTCATCGTCGCGTCGACTCATGCGTGCCGATCCCGGGCCTCGGGGAGGCGATCGTGCTCATAGGCCTGCACGAGCTGCGCGTACCTCGGATGGCTGGTCATCAGCTCGAGGTGCGAGCCCTGGCCCGCCACGGCGCCGTGTTCCAGGTACACGATCTCGTCGGCCAGCAGGATCGTCGAGGGTCGGGTGGCCACCATGAGCACCGTGGTGCCGGCGCGGTTGCGGGCCAGCCCGTCAAGAATCCGGGCCTCCGTCGTGGGATCGACGGCCGACGTGGCGTCGTCGAGCAGCAGGAGCGAGGGCCGACGAGCCAGCGCCCGAGCCAGAGCGACGCGCTGGCGCTGACCGCCCGAGAGCGTGGCACCCCGCTCGCCGAGCTCGGCGTCGTAGCCGTCGGCGAGCTCGGCGACGAAGTCGTGGGCTTGGGCCAGGCGACCGGCTTCCTCCAGCGTACCGTCACCGGCGTGGAGCCCCAGCAGGATGTTCTCGGACACGGTGTCGCCGAACAGGAACGGCTCCTGGAACGCCAGCGCCACGCCCAGGCGCCCGTGGGGGCTGCCGAAGACGATGCTACCGCTCCCGGGCTCGAGCAGTCCGGCGATGCACAGCATCAACGTCGACTTGCCGCAGCCGGTCGAGCCCACGATGGCCACGGTGGAGCCCACGCGCACCCGCAGCGACACCCGTTCGAGGACCAGCTCCGCGGGCTCGTAGCCGAAGCTGAGCTCGTCGACCACGAGCGCCCACTGGGGATCGGGCGCCGTCGCCTCCGAGCGGGACGGTGCCGCCGGAGCCGCCGGGTCGGCCCTCTCGGGCGCATCGTGGCGCAGCACCCTGTCGATTCGCTCCCAGCCGATCACCGAGCGGGGCATCTCGGCGAACACGTACCCCACGATGCGTAGCGGGAACGTGAGGAGCCCGAAGAGGTTCGTGAAGCTGACGATCGTCCCCGTGGTGACGGCCCCCTGGTCGAGCCGCCACGAGCCCACGGCGAGCAGCGCGACGATGCCCAGCGCCGGTATGGTGTCGAGCACCGCCTCGTAGCTGGCCCGCATGCGGGCCACGGTGATGCGGGCGTCACGGAGATCCTCGACGCGCTGGCGGAACCGTGCCGTCTCGAGCCGCTCGGCGCCGAGCGCCTTGACGACCAAGTAGCCGTCGAAGCTCTCGTGGGCCACGGCCGACACGTTGCCGACCAGTCGCTGGGCCCGCTCGGCCGGAGCCTCGACCCGGCGCTCGTAGTAGATGTTCAGCATCCACAGGGCAGGGAACACCGCGACCCCGATGATCGCCAGGAAGGGATCGGCCACGAGCATCCACCCTGCGGTCACGAGCGAGAGCACGACGACACCGCTCGCGAAGGGCATCGGTGCCACCATGCTCGTGGCGGCCATCACGTCGGCGTCGGTGTGCGCCAGCAGCTCGCCGGTGGGTCGGGCCTGATGCCACGAGTACGGCAGGCGCTGGTAGTGCTCGACGACCCGGGTCCGGAGGATGGCGTCCATGGTGGCGTGGGCGCGGGTCACGAACACCCGCCGGGTCACGATCCCCGCCGCCTTGAGGATGCCCACGCCGATGATGGCAACGGCTCCGACCACGATCGATGCCGTTCCCACCGAGCCCTCGTCGAACCGGGGCACGATGACGTGATCGACAACCTGGCCCAAGGCGAACGACGCCGCCACCACCGAGATGCCGTACAGCGCGGCCCCACTGACGGCGATCGTGAACGATCTCGGCGCTAGCGCGACGAGTCGTCGGGCCACGACCACGCCGCGACGGATCAGCCGCACCGCAGGTTCGACGGCCACGATGGGCTCAGTGGGCTGGGTGACTTGGCTGGGCCCGGTGGGCTGGGTGGCTTGGGTGGGCTCGGTGGGTACGGCAGCGGGGTCGGGTGGAGCGTCGGACACCCGTTCATACTGCCGGATCTCCGCCCGACGACCCGATCTGTTATCGGCCGACGATCCGGGACTCGGGTTCGACCGGAGCTGATCCTCCTCGACCTGAACCTTGTCAACAAGTGCATCAGCAAGCCCTTCGACACCGACTCGCTCCTGGCGATCGTCGATGGCCTCGTGAGCCTGGCCGGTCGCCCCAGCCCCTCCTGACCCGCGCCTGAGCCATTCCTGAGCCGCGTCCCGAGTCGCGGGGCCGAGACCCCGCCCCGACCCGGTCAACGAGGACGCGAGAGCACCGTGCCGCGTGTCACCGCGGCATCACCGGGGCCCGTCACAAGATGCCGAGCAGACCGCCGACGGTCTTGAGTGCCGATCCGCCGGCCTCGGCGGCGATCGCCAGGGAGCGCGGCGCGTCGAGGTCGTCGTAGAGAGCGTCGACGGCGACGGTGGTCGCGCGCTCGGCCGCGCCTCCGCCGGGACGCGACGCCAGCGCCCGCAGCCGCTGGAGCCGATCGGCCGCATCGGCCAGGTCGTCCTCCCGGTACTCCCAGGGATCACGCCAGTCACGATCGAGGATCAGCAGCCGGACGGCTTCCGCAGGGAAACGCTCGAGCAGGTCGTGCACGAACACCAGGTTCCCGGTGCTCTTGGCGATCTTCTCGCCCCGGTACAAGACCGTGCCCACGTGCATCCACGACCGGGCGAAGGGCGCGACACCGGTGACGGCCTCTGCCAGGGCTGCCTCGTAGGCGTGGTGCGGGAACATCAAGTCGGCGCCGCCACCATGGAGGTCGATCCCGGTTCCCAGGTTCGCCAGGGCCATGGCCGTGCACTCGGCATGCCATCCCGGGCGCCCCGGCCCCCAGGGGCTGTCCCACGACGGCTCTCCCGGCGCTGAGCGCTGCCACACGGCCATGTCAAGCGGATCGTCCTTGTCGGGATCGTCGGGGCGCCCACCCCGGGCCGCCGAGGTGCGTAGCGCCGTGGCCCGATCGATCCCGGCCCGTTCGGCCACGCCGGCTCCCCGGAAGAACACCGAGCCGTTGCGGGCATAGGCCGCGCCCAGGGTCACGAGCGATTCGGCCAGCGTGACCACGTCATCGATGTGGTCGTGTGACTTGGGCTCGTAGGTGGGGCGCTGCACGCCCAGCAGCCGCATGTCCTCCTCGAACCGGAACGTCTGCTGCGTGGCCAGCGAGCGCCAGTCGACGCCGCGACGTCGGGCCTCCTCGATGAGCGGATCGTCGACGTCGGTGATGTTTCGGCACACCTCGACGGGCACACCGAGGTGGCGCAGCACCCGCACGGCCACATCGGTCCAGACGAACGTTGCCGCATGGCCGAGATGCGTCGTGTCGTACGGGGTGATCCCGCACACGTACACGCGGGCCTTGCCCACCACCGGAACCACTCGTCCATCGATGCGCAGGGTCATGGCGTCGAGGCTACGCGAGTTCCCGGGTAACTCGGCGCCTGCGCCCGAGCCCCGGTGGCCGGCACGACAGCAGGGGGACATCCCCCAACCGGGTGCTGCGGCGCAGCCGTACCTCTGGTCACCACACGACGTCATACCCAAGGAGATCCGCCATGATCCGCACGCCCATCCGCTCCGTCTTCGTCCTCCTCGCAGGCCTCGGCGGCTTCGCAACCTCGACGCTCGCTGTCGGCCCGGCCGGGGCGGTGCTGAGCCAACCTCCCCCCACATTCATCAGCACTCCGCCCCCCGTCACGAACTCGACCACGGCCACGTTCGTGTACGACCTGGGCAACGTGTTCGGGATCTGCCACCTCGACGGGGCATCGGTGTCCGACTGTGACGGTTCGACGAGCTTCTCGGGGCTCGCCGCCGGGTCGCACACCTTCGAGGTCCTGGCCACGACCCTCGAGACGGTCAGTGCGCCGAGCGCATACACATGGAGGATCGACGTCACGGCGCCCGAAACGACTGTCGCCAGCCGGGTCGACCCAGCGGGGAAGCTCCGTTTGACCTTCTCGTCCAGCGAGCGGGGCTCGACGTTTCAGTGCAAGGTCGTGAAGGTGGGCCGCTGGGCGAGGTGCGAATCGGTTGTGACCGTTGCGCTCGCCGATCTCCCGATCGAGGTCCGGGCCATCGACCGGGCCGGCAACATCGACCCCACGCCGGCTTCGATGACGCAGGCTTCCCGTCGCTGACGGTGATGAGACGTTCATTCCCGGATCCTCAGTGACAACGGATCGGCGGCGCCTCGGTGCCGTCGATCCGTTGCCGTCTCGCGCACGGGCCCAGACGGGCCTCAGCCTCTCGTCAGCGACGGCGGTCTCGAATCCCCCGTTCCCAATGGGCAGCAGGAAGGGGGACTTCCCCCAACCGGGCTCACCCCACCGAACGTATCTCCATAGACGCACCCGATCACTTCCAGGAGGTTGGTCATGTCCAGCAAGCGTCTCCGCTCCCTCTCGATCCTCGTCCGCGGTCTCGCTGTCGTCGGCGCCACGGCCACGTTCGCCCTCCTCGCAGCCGCCCCGGCCGGGGCCGGTGGCCAGCACCCCACACCGACGTTCACCCAGGCTCCTCCGGTGATCACGAACGCCACGACGGCGACGTTCGTCTACGACCTGCACGGCGGGACAAGGGCGATCTGCAGCCTCGACGGGATGTCCCTGGGTGTCTGCGATTCGACGACGATGGCGTTCTCCGGGCTGGCTGCCGGTCAGCACACGTTCGGCGTCTTCTCGTCCGACCAGGCGGGCGGCAGCCCGACGGCCACGCACACCTGGACCATCGACCTGGCGGCACCCGACACGACCATCGTGAGCCGGGTCGACCCCGCCGGGAAGCTGCGCTTGACCTTCACGTCCACCGAGCGGGGCTCGACCTTTCAGTGCAAGGTCGTGAAGGTGGGCCGCTGGGCGAGGTGCGAATCGGTTGTGACCGTTGCGCTCGCCGATCTCCCGATCGAGGTCCGGGCCATCGACCGGGCCGGCAACATCGACCCCACGCCCGCCTCGGTGACCCAGCCCCCTCGCCGGTGAATCAGCGGCCGAGCTTCGCCAGGCGGGCGGCGGCCAGTGCCAGGGTGGCCATCCGCTTGGGGAAGGCGAACCGGAGCTTCCGGGCGGCCAGGCCTCGGGTTCGATCGGCGTAGAACGACGAACCGGGCACGGCGCCGACGCCGAACTCACGGATGAGACGCAGGGAGAGGGCAACGTCGTCGCCGTCGGGATCGACGTTCGTGGTGTCGGCCATCACGTAGTAGGCGCCATCAGGTGGTCGGACCCCGAAACCGGCCCGTTCCAAGGCGGCGCACAGGAAGTCGCGCCGCTCCTGATAGTCGAGCGCGAGCTGGTCGTAGTACGACGCGGGAAGGTTCATGGCCACGATCCCCGCCTGCTGCAAGGGAGCGGGGGCGTTCACGGTGAGAAAGTCGTGGGCCTTGCGGATCCCGTCCATCAGCGGCGGATGGGCGATCGCCCACCCCACCCGCCAGCCCGTGACCCCATAGCTCTTCGACATCGAGTTGACCGTGACCGTGCGGTCCTCGAGGCCGGCTACGGTGGCCGCCGGCACGTGAGCACCAGCACCCAGGTAGTGGATGTGCTCGTAGATCTCGTCCGAGAACACGATGGCGTCCCACCGATTGCACAGCTCCGAGATGAGCGCCAGCTCGGCTCGTGTGAACACCTTCCCCGTGGGATTGTTGGGGCTGTTGACGATGACGGCCCGGGTCCGGGGCCCGAACGCGGCGCGCAACTCCTGCTCGTCAAGGCTCCAGTCGGGCTCGCGCAGGGTCACCACCTTCAGCGTGGTGCCGGTCATGATCGAATGCGGGCCGTACGACTCGTACCAGGGCTCGAAGGTGATCACCTCGTCACCTGGGTCGAGCAGCCCGAGGTGCGCGGCGATCATCGCCTCCTGGGCCCCACAGGTGACCACCATCTCGGTCTGCGGATCGGCGTTCCAGCCCGGGTACGTGCGGCCGACCTTGGCCGCGATCGCCTGGCGCAGCTCGGGGACACCCCACGTGATCGTGTACTGGTTGAGGTCGTCGTCGATCGCCAGCTTCGCGGCGTCCTTGAGCACCTGCGGGCACGGGAAATCGGGGTATCCCTGGCCCAGGTTCACCGCCCCGGCGGCGATCGCGAGACGGGTCGTCTCGCGAATCACCGACTCGGGGAACAGCCTGGCCTTGGCGCTCGTCCTGCAACTGTCAGCGTGGGTACCGATATCCGGGTACCGACGCTGACAGTTGAGGTCAGGCATCGGCCTCGCCCGGTGCGTCGTGGCCGTGGCTCGTGCGGTAGTCACCGAACGGCGCGTCGCGCTCCGACAGGGTGGCCGTGAGCCCCTTGGTCTGCATGCTCTCGATGAAGCGGGCCATGGCCTGGGTCTGCGTGCCCAGAGCGCACAACTCGGTCCCAGCCCGGATGCCGTCTCGGATCCCCATGGTCTCCATCTGGCGGTGCACGACCCTCTTGTTGAGTTGCACCAGCTCGGGTTCGATCTGGGCGACCCGGGTGGCGATCTCCAGCACCCCGGCCTCGAGCTCATCGACCGGGAACGAACGGTTCGCCCATCCCAGGCGGACGGCCTCGGTCCCCGAGATCGAATCGCCGGTGATCATCATCTCCATCGCCGTGCGCATGCCCATGAACCAGGCGTGGAAGTGCATATCGGGCACGCCGAAGCGCACCGCCGGGTAGCCCATCTGGGCGTCGGCGGCCACGTACACGAGGTCACAGCACGTGGCCAGCTCCGAGCCGCCGGCCAGGCAGTAGCCGTGCACCTGGGCGATGACGGGCTTGGCCAGGTCCCAGATGCTCATCCAGCCCTCGGTCACGTGACGGGGCCACTGGCCCAGCCCCCCGGGCGTGTAGAACGGAAGGTCGAGGCCCTCGTTCCCGCCGCCGAGGTCGTAGCCCGCCGAGAAGCTCGGCCCGGCGCCCCGCACGATCTGCACGCGAACGTCGGGGTCGGCGTCGCCCTCACGCAGGGCCCGCAGCACGTCGCCCCGGAGTGTGTGGTTGAGCGCATTGCGCTTGTCGGGACGGTTGAGCGTCACCCGTCGGACGCCGGGCGTCGGCTCGTCGATGAGCACCACCGTGTAGGGATCGCCGGTGTTGCCACCAGCCTGCTGGACCATGCCGTAGCTCATGTCGCTCTCCTTGTGGGGCCTCGGGCTCGGATGAGCCGGAGCCTATCGACGCGAAACGCCTCCCACTCCCTCCAACTGTCAGCGTGGGAGGCCGGATCCGGCCCCTGACGCTGACAGTTGGAGATGGATCGCGCTACCGGAGCACGCCTCGTTCGGCCAGGGCGGTGAGCTCGGCGTCGGTGAGGCCGAGATGCTCGTGCAGAACGACGGCGGTGTCGGCGCCGAGGCACGGCGCGCTCGATGCCGTTCGGGTGGCCAGGCGCGACCAGCGCGTTGGATGGCCGACGTGGCGTTCAGGACCCACCTCGGGATGCTCGGTCGCCACCAGGTAGCCCCGAGCCGCGAGGTGAGGATCGGAGCGCTGGTCGAGCGGGCCGAGCACCGGCATGGCCGAAACACCATGCGCCTGAAGGTGTTCCGCCCCGGCGCGGGCCGACCGTTGCGCCGTCCAGTCCGCGAGTCGGGACTCGATCGCGTCGACCGCAGCCAGGCGCCCGTCGAGCGTGCCCAGCGCGGGATCCTGCGCCCAGCCCAGAGCTGCGCCGAGCCCGACCCAGGCCTCGTCGTCGGCGACGGCGACGGCCACCCACTCGTCGTCACCGGCGGCGGCGAACACCCCATGGGGGACGGCCGACGCGCGGCGATTGCCGGTGGGGAGCGGATCGGCGCCGGTGAGCGCAGCCTCGAGGTAGAGCTCTCCGATGAGGTACGCCGCGGCCTCGGTCTGGGCCATCTCCACGAGCTGTCCCTCACCGGTCCGGCACCGGTGGTCGAGCGCAGCCAACACGGCCACCGCGAGCAGCTTGCCGGCGATGTGGTCGGGATGGTTCATCGACGTGCCGCAGGGATAGGGAACGTCGGGGTGGTTCCACAACAGGTGCACGCCGGCGAAGCCCGAGTTGAGGGGGCCGTAGGCGGGCATCTCCCCGTAGGGGCCACCCCGGCCGTAACCCTGGGACGATGCGTACACGACCGACGGGTTCACGGCCTTCAGCGCCTCGTAGCCCAGCCCGAGGCGGTCGAGCACTCCGCCCCGATGGTTCTCGGCCACCACGTCGGCCTTGGCGCACAAGGCGAACGCCAGCTCACGACCCTCGCTCGTGGAGAGGTCGAGGGCTACGCTGCGCCGGCCCCGGCACTCGGCGTTGAACGCGAACCCGCAGTTGAGCCGGGCACCGCCGGTCTGGCGCAGCACGTCGGGATGCACGCTCGATTCGATCTTGATCACGTCGGCGCCGAGCTCCGAGAGCATCCAGCACAGCTCGGGCACCACCGCGGCCACCCCGAACTCCACCACCACGACCCCGTCGAGCAACAACGGCTGGTCGCTCCCCGGCGCCTTCTCCCCCTTGGCCGGGCGGTCCGGGCCGGACGCGGCTTCGACTCGGGGCCCGAACCCGGCGGCGTCGACGGCGTCGGCGTCGGCCGGGCCCGGGGCCGGCGACCGCAACGACGTGGGCGTCGCCGACAGCCGCACGGCCGACGTGGCGAAGGGTGCGTCACCCAACCCGGGAAAACCGGTGGCGGCGAAGAAGCCCCGGGCGCGGGTCTGTTCGTGAGCGACGAACTCCGAGAGGCTGTGCAGCACCCCGATGGTGGCGCCCGTCCCCCGGGCCTGGTCGAACAGATCAGCCCGGGTCCGCTCCGCCAGCGCCTCCTGGGCCACGATGCGGACCACGTCGTAGTTCTGTCCGCGATAGCCGGGCTGCTGCCACTCGGGGCCCGAGAGCGCATCGGGCTGGCCCAGGAGCTCCACGAACCCTTCCCACTGACGGGTCGAGCCGTTGATGACCCGCACCCAGCCGTCGGCCACGGGGAGCACCAGATAAAACCCGTCGGCATTGCGGCGCCCGGCTGCCGGGAGCATGGGGTTCACGTGCAGGTAGTCGGGGATCAGCACCGACCACGGGATCGTCCCGGCCAGCGCGGCCTCCTGCACACTCACCTCGACGAGCTGCCCCAGGCCGAGGCTGGCGTCCCGATCCCGGTCGATGAGCGCGGCGACGGCACCGAGGGCACCGTGCACGGAAGCGCAGTCGTGCGCAAGGAAGCCGGGGATCGAGCACGGCGGACGGTCGGGGAATCCCGTGGCGTACAAGGCTCCCGAGGCAGCCAACGCCGGGAGTGGTTCGAGGTGCCAGGCGGCGTCGGGCCCGTCGAGGCCCAGATCGGTGAGGGCCACGTGCACCAGGTGAGGATGGCGCACCGCTACGTCGGCCGGGGCCAGATCGAGGCCCGCCCGTACCGTCGGCCGCAGATTCTCGACGAGCACGTCGGCCTCGGCCAGATGCTCGTGGAATGCCGCCCGGTGCGCGTCGAGCCCAAGGTCGAGGCGTCGACCATGCTTGTTGGCGTTGCGATAGCGGTAGGCGACGCTCTCGATCTCGGCCGCAGCGATGGCGGGGTCGACGATCTTGAGCACGTCGGCTCCGAGATCGCCGAGGATCCGGGCGCACAGCGCGCCCCTCAGGTCTGTGAGATCGACGACACGCAGATGGGCCAAGGGCCCGAGGGGGCCGGCATGTGAGCCCGAGGGTTGGGCCGCAACGGCCATCGACCCTCCTCAGCCCGTTGCGGCTTGGAAGTGCACGGCTGCGGTGGCGACGCCCCGGGTGGGCACGAGCTGGTTGCGAACGATCGCCGTCTCGTCGATCTCCCAATCGCCGATGGTTTCGAGCAGGACCTGCAACGACACCCGTGCCTCGAGCCGGGCAACGGCGTTGCCCAGGCAGTAATGGATGCCGTGACCGAACGTGGAGTGCACCTTGACCAGACGATCGAGGTCGAGCACGTCGGGGCGCTCGAACACGGTCTCGTCATGGTTGGCCGAGCCGTACAGCAACAGCACCTGATCGCCGGCCGGGATCGTGACACCGTGCAGCTCCACGTCGCGGGTGGTCGTGCGGGCCAGACCCTGCACCGGCGACTCGTACCGCAGGATCTCCTCGAGCGCTGTCGGCCATCTCGAAGGATCGACCGCGAGCTTTCGGCGCTCGTCGGGAAAGCGCCCCAAGCTGATGATGGCGTTGCTGATGAGGTTCATGGTGGTGTTCTGGGCGGCATCGTGCAGGAGCGAGCAGAATCCGGAGATCTCGTCGTCGCCCAGGGCCTCGCCCTCGACGGGCGTGTGCAGGATGAGCGAGATGAGATCGGTGCCGGGACTGCGGCGCCGCTCGGCCACCAGACCCGACCAGTACCGGGCCATCTCGCCGTAGGCCGCGAGCGACGTCGGGCTCGTGAAGTCGGCCCCGGCCAAGGTGGCCAGGTTCCACTCGAGGAACTGCTCTCGGCCCTCTCGGGGCAGATCCATCAAGGCGCACATCGTGATGGTGGGGATGAGCTGCGCGAACTCGGTGGGCGCGTCGAACGTCCCACGGGAGCGGAACCCGGCCACCAGCTCCTCGGAGTACGCCCGAACGTGGGGTTCGAGGGCGGCCACGCGCGACGGTGTGAGCACCCGGGACAGGATCGACCGGTGCTCGTCGTGACGGGGCGGGTCCATGTTGAACATGTTCGGCGGCAACAACGAGCTGTCGGTGTCGACCAGGGTCCCCCGGGCCGAGGAGAACGTGCGCCAATCGGCCAGGGCGTCGCTGACATCGGCGGCCCGGGACAGCATCCAGTAGTGCGGCCAGATCCGATGGTTCGGGATCTCCTTGCGGTACACGGGATGGAGGTGCCGCATCTGCGCGTAGGCCGGATAGGGGTCGCCGAACCAGCGCGCATCGAAGGGGTCGAACTCGAAGCCGTCGCTCTCGGTACTCTCGGCCAGCTCGGCCATCTCAGCCGGCCCGCTGAACGAGCGACGAGTGCTCGACGACCTCGGTCATCGGGGTCTCGATGGGGCCCTCGGGGAGGAAGAAGCGCCAGAACATGGTGCCCGAGGGGCGTCCCTCGGTGTCGAGCCAGTTGGGCAGGCCCGGATCACGGTGCGCCAGGATCATCCGGAAGCTGCCGTCGGGCTCGAGCGTGGTGTTGGCCCGGTTTCGCCAGACCGGACGGTTCACGTAGTCGTACATCTGCGAGAACCGCGTCCACAGGCTCACGTTGGCGAACCGGCACTCGGGCCATCGGCCGGTGATCACCAGGGCCTGGTCGGGTCCGATGGCGTACGGCGCCATCGTGTAGGCGGCGTCGGCCGCAGCGAACGCCAGCGCTCCGGGTTTCTCGGGCGGGTTGAAGACGTTGGGCGTGGTTGACAGCCACGAGGGGACGTACGCGCCGGCCTGGGGCGCCTCGGCGGTCTTGGGTCGCACGTGGTTGATGACCCGCTGGAGCGCGGCCGCCACCCGGGCGTCGTCCCATCTCGGCGGAGGACCGATGGGCTCGACAGCGGCGATCGAGATCGGCACGTGCAGGGTCTGCGAAGCCGCGGCCGACGTGGGCCACTCGAAGTAGTGGCGGGTCGTGATCCGGCCGCCGTCGGGGCCGACGGCCAGTCGGTTGCGGCCGCTCTCGGTGCCGCCGACGCGGATCTCGTAGTTGCCGTCGGCGTCGACGTCGATGTCGCCGTCGTTGAGCACGCCGGTGAGGTGCGTGGCGTAGCGCCCGTCGGCCGCACCGGCCTCCATGGTGAACGACGTGTAGACGGCGCCGGCCAGGTTCCCCCGCACCACGTACTCGCGGGCCCCGCTCACCGGGGCCTCGAAGTACACGGCGTCGGCGTTGTCGCCCGTGAAGCTGCGCGTGGGCGAGACGATCCTGTTGAACACGGGACGGTCGGGGTCGAACTCCTGATGGGCCACCAGCGCGCTCTGGAGGATGTGCGTCACGTTGCGGAGCGCCTCGCCGACATCGTCGGGGGTCACGACCCCCCGCTCGGGGCTGGCGAAGCGCTCCCCCGCCTCGCGTAACAGGTCGACGAGTTGCTCGTAGACGGCGCGAGCCTGTGAAGCCGGTGCATCAGCCATGGGTCGCTCTCCTGGGTCAACGAACGCCGGAGGGGCGATCGGGCGAAACAGACGGATGATTGCACTCTTTGCGACGACGGTGGCCGGGGCCCGGGTCGTGCCCCGAGGACGGGCGCCTGGCCGGTGCCGCCTCGGCCAGCGCCGCTCAGCGTGTGGTGCTACGCAACAGCCGGCCCGGGCGGGCACCGGTGTCGAGCCCGTTGCGTCGGGTGACCTCACCGCTCACGATCGTCGCCACATAGCCCGTCGCCCCCTGGAGGAGCCGCCGGCCACCAGCGGGCAGATCGTCGACAGCCCGGGGCGGAAGCAGACCGACCCGGTCGAGATCGATCACGTTCAGGTCGGCCTTCTGGCCCACGGCCAGCGTGCCCCGATCGGCGAGGCCGAACAGGCCGGCCGCTTCGCTGGTCTGCATCCGCACAGCCTCTTCGAGCTCGATCCGGGCGCCCCGGCTCCGGTCGCGCACCCAGTGCGAGAGCAGGTACGTGGGCATCGACGCATCGCAGATCATGGCGCAGTGGGCGCCACCGTCGCCCAGTCCCAGCACCGTGGCGGGGTGCGTCATCATCTCCAGCAGGGCGTCGTGATTGCCGTCGGAGTAGTTGAAGAACGGCAGCATCAGCAGGTTCTGGGCGTCGTCCTCGCAGAGCAGGTCGTACACGTACTCGAGGGGATCGCGACCCTCAGCCGCAGCGACGGCCGCAACCGACCGGTCGGTGGTCGGCTCGTAGTCGCACCCGTCGCCCAAGGCGTACAGGTTGGCGAGCTGGGCCTGGATGCCGACGGCCAGCATGTCGAAGTGGGTGCCGCTGTCGGCGGTGTCGGGCTCGGCCAGGATGGCGGCCTTCACCTCGGGCTTGCGCAGCTCGGCGGCCAGCTCGGCCAACGAAGCGGTGGACGTGAGGAGCATCTGGAACGTGGGGCGCTTCTGGAAGGGGTGATAGCTCGGGAAGCCGATGAGCATCCCGAACGGGCGACTGGCGACCTGGGCCACGATCTTGGCCCCGTCGGCGATCGCGGCGGCGGTGTCGCTCAACAGGACCCGCCACATCTCAGGAGCCGCTTGGTACTGGAGGAGGAGGTAGGTGATCTTGGTGCCCAGCTCGAGCGAGAGCCGGCGCATCCAGTCGAGCTCCTTGCGCATCCCCTCGGGATCCTCGCCCGCCGCGCCGAGCGATGCGATCTCGAAGATGGCGTCGGGCGCGTCGCTCATGGCGGCGGCGATGCCGAAAAGCTCGTCCTCGGCGGCGAAGGTCCCGGGGACGGGCTGGCCGTCGAGGGCCGTGTGACCGAGGGTGCGCGAGGTCGAGAACCCGTAGGCGCCCGCGGCGATCGCTTCCCGCACGATCGCAGCCATCTGGTCGATGTCGGCGCTCGTGGATGCCTCGTTGCGGGCCCCCCGATCGCCCATCACATAGACCCGGACGGCGCCGTGGGTGACCATGGTGGCCACGTCCATGGTCCAACGCCGGTCGGCGATGGCGTCGAGGTACTCGGGGAAGGTCTCCCAATTCCATGTCAGGCCTTCGGCGAGCGCAGCACCGGGAATGTCTTCCACGCCTTCCATCAGCTCGATGAGCTGTTGGTGGCGATCGGTCCGGGCCGGGGCGAACCCCACGCCGCAATTGCCCACCACGATGGTGGTGACCCCATGGCCCGACGTCGGCTCGAGGACGTCGTCCCACGTGACCTGACCATCGTAGTGCGTGTGATGGTCGACGAAGCCCGGCGTGACGATGAGCCCGGTGGCGTCGATCTCCTGCTCGGCCGATCCTTCGACGGAGCCGCCGACCTGGACCAGCACACCGTCGCGCACGGCGATGTCGCCCACGAATCGGGGGGCACCGGTGCCGTCGACGATGGTGCCGTTGCGGATGATCAGGTCGTACATGGGTTCTCCCTGGGGGCGTGAGCCACATCACCGGCGGGGCGTCGGCGGGCAACGCTCAATACTCTCACGTGGCGCGTGGCACTGACAGCTCGACCAGCTCCTCCGACAGCGTCCACAGGCGAGCGGCCGAATCGGGGTCGCTCGCCCAGGGCGCCGAGGTGGCGACCTGGCAGTCGGCCAGATACGCGCCACCGTGCGCGTCGAGCTCGGGAGCGGTCGCCGCCCACACGCTCGTGGCCGCTCCCGCCGGGATGGTCTTGTACGCCGGAAGGGTTCCACCAGGCGAGCGCGACGCCCGGGCCTTCAGGGCGGCGAAGTCGTCCTTGGTCATGTGGCGCCCGAGATCGGTGGGGATCATCCCCGGGTGCACCGAAAAGGCGTGCACGCCTTGGGCTTCCAGGCGCCGGTCGAGCTCGGCGGCGAAGAGGATGTTGGCGGTCTTCGACTGTCCGTAGGCCTCGAACTTGTCGTAGGGGCGACGCTCGTAGTTGGGGTCGTCCCACACGATGTCGGAGCCCAGGTGGCCGCCCGAGGAGAGGTTCACGACTCGCGATGGTGCGCCCGCGATCAGCGAGGGAGTCAGCAGGTTCGTGAGCAGGAAGTGACCCAGATGGTTGGTGCCGAACTGCGTCTCGAACCCGTTGGCCGTGCGTCCGAGCGGCGTCATCATGACGCCGGCGTTGTTCACGAGCAGATGCACGACCGGATGGCGCTCGGTGCACCATGCGGCGAACGCACGCACGCTGGCGAGGGAGCCCAGCTCCAGCACGCCCACGTCGAGGCGACCCCCAGAGGCGGCCTCGGGCACCTGCCCGGCGATGGTGGCCCGGGCTGCTTCGCCCTTGTCGGCGTCGCGCGCCGTGAGCACGACCGTGGCCCCCGCCGCAGCCAGGGCCCGGGCCGTCTCGATGCCGATGCCCGTCGTGGCCCCGGTGACGACGGCCGTCCGTCCGGTCAGGTCGACGCCCGCGAGGACATCGTCGGTCGTGGACTCGGCTCCGAAGGTCATGGCGCCATTCGATCAGCCGGTCGACCCGTCCGCCATTCGACCATCCCGCCCTCCCCCATCCCGGCCTCCCCCCATCGAGCACCTGTCGCTCAACCGCACCC
>JANLSK010000105.1:0-8573 GCA_031362415.1 Actinomycetes bacterium
GAACGGGCTGCCCTCGGCGGTGCCCTGCACCTCGACCAACCCGCCGGCGCCGGTCATGACGACGTTCATGTCGACCTCGGCCCCGGCGTCCTCGGAGTAGTCGAGATCGAGGAGAGCCCGACCGTCGACCATGCCCACCGAGACGGCGGCGCACGACGAGAGGAACGGCAGCGCCGGCATCCTCCCGGCGGCGATGAGGCGGGAGCAGGCGTCGTGCAGCGCCACGTAGGCCCCGCAGATCGACGCCGTGCGGGTGCCACCGTCGGCCTGGAGGACGTCGCAGTCGAGCGTGATCACCAACTCCCCCATGGCTTCGAGGTCGGTGACAGCGCGAAGCGACCGTCCGATCAGGCGCTGGATCTCCTGCGTGCGGCCCGACTGCTTGCCCTTCGCGGCTTCGCGATCGACCCGTTCGGACGACGAGCCGGGCAGCAGCGAGTACTCGGCGGTGACCCAGCCCCGTCCTCGCCCGCGCAGCCACCGGGGCACGTCGTCGTCGACGGAGGCCGTGCACAGCACCATGGTGGCGCCGACGATGACGAGCGTGGAGCCCATAGCCTGCTCGGTGAAGTCGCGGATGAGTTGCACGGGCCGGAGTTGGTCGGGCGTGCGGCCGTCTCGACGCACGTGCTGGACCTCGGGTGTCGACATCTAGACGTGCACCGAGAGATGCGGCGTGGCCAGCGTGACCTTGTCGCCAAAGGCTTCCTCGGCCTCGAGCACCGAAGCGGCCGGGTCGAGCATGGGCCAGATGTGGGTGATCATGAGCCTCCGGGCGCTGGCCTCTCGGGCCCGCATCCCGGCATCGTGGGCCGTGTAGTGGAGGTGGGGTGGATGGGCCACGGCGCGCTGGTAGGTGGCCTCGGCGACGACGAGATCGGCGCCGGGGCCGAACTCGGCCGGGCTCCATGCGGCGCAGGTGTCGGAGGTGTAGACGAGTCGCCGGCCGGCGGCGCTCAGCTCGACGGCGACGGTGTTCGCGGGATGCGATGTGCGCGAGAACCGCATGGCGATCTCGCCGAGTTGCTCCTTGTCGCCGTCAGCGACCTCGATCCAGTCGAACGTCGTGCCCCAGTCGCCGTCGACGAGGGCATCGAGCTTGGTGCGCACCCCGGTCGGAGCGAACAGGGGAAGGTGCTCACGTTCCAGCCCATAGCGCCAGAGCACGTGCAACCCGTAGATGTCGACGGAGTGGTCGGGATGGTGATGGCTGATGACGACGCCATCGAGATCGCCGATCGGGATGTGCCGGGCCAGGTTGGCCAGCGTGCCGTTGCCGCAGTCGACCCAGATGTTGGTGGAGCCGTGGCGGACGAGATATCCGCTGCAAGTGCTCGCGGGCGGGGCCCCATACGAGCCCGAGGATCCCAGGACGGTCAGTTCCATTCCCGGCTCGTACCTCCGCGCCAGCGTTGCGATCGGTGACTGTCGAACCGGTCGAGGGTACACAACGACACGAGCGCACCGGGCACGTAGCGCGGGTCGTCAGCGATCGGGCCAGCGCCATGCCTCGACGTCGACGACCTCGGGACCACAAAAGCGCACTCCCAGCGTGCGAAACGTCGTCGTGTCGCCGCTCGTGACGAACGCACGTTGCCCGGCGCGCTCAGGAGGCGCGACCGCCCCGGTCCGCTCGAGGAGCGCCCGAACCTCGAAGGCCGTCTCCTCGGCGCTCGATACCAACACCACGTCGCGCCCCATGACGTCGCCGATCGTGCGGGCCAGCAGCGGGTAGTGCGTGCAGCCGAGCACCAGCGTGTCGACGTCCGCCCGCCGGACCGGATCGAGGAGCCGCTCGGCCA
Source organism: Actinomycetes bacterium (assembly GCA_031362415.1). Lineage (GTDB taxonomy): Bacteria > Actinomycetota > Acidimicrobiia > IMCC26256 > VFJJ01 > VFJJ01. The sequence goes on from JANLSK010000105.1 coordinate 1,803, forward strand.
ACACGTGCACCTGGTCGGAGTCGACCTCGCCGGCCTCGACGAACTCCACGAACCCGGGGCACGCCGCACAGTGCAGATCGATCGGCGGCCGAGAGCCGCCCGCGCCGCCGTCGTCCGCGCCGCTCGCAAGCCCGGCACCGCCCGCGGGCGTGGCCTCCGCCCCTGCGGCGCCCGAGGCCGCAGCCGCCGCATGGGCTGCGGCCCGCTGGTAGGCGCCCGAGGCGATCGTGCCCACCGTGCCGATGACGCCGATGCGACCGGAGCCCGTCACCTTCACCGCCGCCCGGAGACCCGGCTCGACGACCCCGAGGACCGGCACCCGCAGATCGCGTTGGAGGACATCGAGCGCGGCCGCCGACGCCGTGTTGCATCCGATCACGATGAGCTTGACGCCGCGCCCCACGAGCAGGTCGGCGATCTGCACGGCGTACCGGCGTACGTCCTCGGCGGGCTTGGGGCCATAGGGGAAGCGGCCGTTGTCGCCGAAGAAGATGATGTCCTCCGACGGCAGCAGGTCGATGAGCGCCCGAACCACGGTGAGGCCGCCGAGCCCGCTGTCGAAGACCCCGATGGGCCGGGGATCGTTCACGGGGACGGGTCTTCGGCGATCGAGCCGGCAGCGGCAGCCCGGCGCAGGCGATCGGCGACAGCGGCTCCGAGGCCGTCCTCGGGGGGGAGCACGGCCAACACCACGTCGGCGCCGACCGCATCGGCTTCGCGCAGGCGAGCGTAGAGATTCGCGGCCTCGACCCCCGCCAGCACCACGACCCGTCGCCCGGTGGCGGCGAGCTCGGCCCGGCGTCGGGTGAGGTCGTCGGCGGCCACGATCTCGACCCGGGCTTCGGGCGCGTAGTGCGACGGCAACGTTCCCGGGGCGCCGCCCGTGGTGGTCGAGACCTCGACCCGACGTCCGAGTATGGCCTCCACGCCCTCGCGGGGGATGCCGCCCGTGCGGAGGATGCGGACGTCGCCCATGGTGCAGTCGACGATCGTCGATTCCACGCCGATCGCGCACGTGCCGCCGTCGAGCACGAGGTCGACATCGGAGCCCAGGTCGTGGCGAACATGCTCGGCGGTTGTGGGCGACACCCGTCCGAAGCGGTTCGCCGACGGCGCCGCGATCGCGCCCCCCAAGGCGCGCAAGAGGGCGAGGGCGACCGGCTGGGCCGGGACCCGGAGGGCCACGGTGGCGCGGCCCGCGGACACCGCATCGGCGCCCACCCCGGGCCGGCGGGTCACCACGAGCGTCAGCGGGCCGGGCCAGAACGCCTCTGCCAGGTCGCGGGCGGCATCGGGGACATCGCAGCCCCACTCGTCGAGCGCCGAGAGATCGGCCACGTGGACGATGACCGGATGGTCGATGGGGCGGCCCTTCACCCGGTACAGACGGGCGACGGCCGGCTCGCTCGACGCGTCAGCCCCGAGGCCGTACACAGTCTCGGTCGGAAAGGCGACGAGGCCACCGGAGCGGAGGATCTCCACCGCTCGCACCATCTCGGCGTCGCTGGGAACCGGTGCCGCGACGCGGGCCACTAGTTGACCACGAGATCCACTAGAAGAAGATCGTCGTGCTCGATCGGGCGACGACCTCGTCGATGGGGTCGGTCCAGGCCCCGGTCGAGAGGTACTTCCATCCGCCGTCGGCGAGCAGCACGACGATCGTCCCCGACTCCATCGTGCGGGCCACCTTGACGGCGCCGGCCACCGCAGCCCCGGACGAGATGCCTCCGAAGATCCCGCAGGTGTTCACCAGGGCCCGGGTGAACTCGATCGACTCGCCGAGGCGGACGATCCGCTTGCCGTCGAGCACCGCGGGGTCGAACACGGGCGGAACGTAGCCGTCGTCGAGGCTGCGCAGCCCCTGCACGATCTCACCCGAGGGCGGCTCCACGGCCACGATCTGCACCCCGGGCTTGCGTTCCTTGAGGTAGCGGCCCACGCCCATGAGCGTGCCGGTGGTGCCCAGCCCCGACACGAAGACGTCGACCTCGGGACAGTCGCGCCAGATCTCCGGGCCCGTGCCCTCGTAGTGCGCCTGCGGGTTGGCCGCGTTGGCGTACTGGTACAAGAACACGTACTCGGGATGCTCGGCGGCGATGGCCTGGGCCATGCGGATCCCGCCGTTGGACCCTTCCTCGCCAGGCGAGAGGATCACCTCGGCGCCGAAGATCTCGAGGAGCTGACGGCGCTCGATCGAGACGTTCTCGGGCATCACGATCTTCAGGTCATACCCCTTCACGCGACACACCATCGCCAGGCCGATGCCGGTGTTGCCCGACGACGGCTCCAGGATCGTGGCTCCCGGGCTGAGGAGGCCGTCGCGCTCGGCCTGCACGATCATGCGAAGCGCGATGCGGTCCTTGACCGAGCCGCCCGGGTTCTGGCCCTCGAGCTTGGCGTAGATACGGACGGCCGGGTTGGGCGAGAGGGCGTGGATCCCCACGAGGGGCGTGTTGCCGATGAGGTCGAGGACCGACTCGTAGCGGCTCATGGGTACGCGTTCACCGGCTGACGGGCGACCGCTCAGCCGCCGGCGACCGCGGGCAGGATCGACACGTCGTCACCGGCGACGACCGCGGTGTCGAGCTGGCCGAGGTAGCGGATGTCCTCGTCGTTCACGTACACGTTCACGAAGCGGTGCAGCGTGCCGTCGTCGGAGATCAGGTAGTTCCGCAGCCCCGGGTACTGGCGCACCAGGTCGGCGAAGACCTCGCCAACCGTGTCGCCGTCGCCGGTGACCGTGACGGCATTCCCGGCGTGTTGACGTACGACGGTGGGGAGACGGACTTCGAACGACGGCACTCGGTTCCTCCCGGAGCGGGCGATCACACCAAGGCAAGACGGTGGATGCCGGACACAACCAATCTACAAGCCGCTCTGTTCCCATCCCGCTCTGTGGGCAACCGTGCTTCGCCTCCAGCAGTACCGCTCGGGGTGCGAATCGTGGAGCGGGGCCGCGTGTTCGCGCTCAGGCGTCGGTGAGTACGACGGGGACCTCGTGGATGGCCTGTTCCACGATGTGAAAGGCCCGAACCTCGGGATCGCCGTGACGCAACCCCACGATCACGTACCACCAGTTGGGGTCGACGGCCTGGCGCACGTCGGTCGGCGACGGGTACGCGTCGGTGTGGGTGTGCGAGTGGTACACGCCGACGATGTCGAGGTCGAGCTTGGCGGCCTCGCGCATGGCCCGGAGCTGGTCCTTGGAGTCGACGGTGTAGGTGCGGGCCGAGGCGTCGGCGTTCCGGCACGGGTACACCGCGTCAACGCCCCCGCTCGGTCGGCCGTCCGGGCTCACGGGACCAGCCAGGAGCCCACAGGCCTCGTCGGGCACGCCCGCGAGACAGTCGGCCAGCATCTGCACATAGGCCCCCCGGGGCATCAGCATCATGAGGTGGGAGCGCTGCTGGGGGTGCCGGCGGACGCGTTGGCGGACGCCGTCGCCTCGGCCGCGTTGCGGATGGCGTGCCAGACCTTGTTCGGCGTGCACGGCATGTCGATGTGACGGACCCCGAGATGGGCGAGCGCGTCGACCACCGCGTTGTGGACGGCGGGCATCGAGCCGATCGTGCCCGACTCCCCGATTCCCTTGGCCCCCAAGGGATTGAGAGGCGTAGGAGTTTCGGTGTTCGACGTCTCGAAGGACGGCAGCTCGGCGGCGGAGGGCATCGAGTAATCGACGAGCGACGCCGTGAGCGGGTTGCCATCGGCGTCGTAGACCATCTCCTCGAACAACGCCTGGGCGATGCCCGACGCGATGCCGCCGTGTTGCTGGCCGGTCACCAGCAAGGGGTTGACGATCGTGCCGCAGTCGTCGACCGCGATGTGGCGCACCAAGGTGACGGCACCGGTCTCCACGTCGACCTCCACGACAGCCACGTGGGCGCCGAACGGGAAGGTCGATCCCCTCTGCACGAAGTCGCTCGTGGCCGCCAGCGCCTCGGCGTCGTGGCGGGCCAGGTCGGACCAGGTGACAGCGCGCGCCGGAACGCCGCGCACGGCGAACCGTCCACCTGACAGCGTCTCGACGTCGACCTCGGGAGCCTCCAGCACGTGCGCCGCGAGCCGGCGGGCCTGGTCGACGACCTGACGGCTGGCCTCGTGCACGCTCGAGCCCCCGATCTGCGTGGACCGTGACGCGAACGTGCCCACCCCGCGCTCCACGGCGGCCGTGTCGCCTTGGACGATCGTGACCGCCTCGAAGGGAACATCGAGTGCCGCTGCGGCGATCTGGGCGAACGAGGTGGCGTGGCCCTGCCCGTGCGACGACGCACCCGAGCGCACGGTGACCGCGACCCCGCCGGGAACTTCTGCGTCCGGTCGCATGCTGACCCCGGCGAACTCCGTGCCCCCATTGGCTGCCGTGACCTCGACGTAGGTCGACACGCCGATGCCGAGCACCACCGGACTCCCCTCCTGCCTCCGGAGCGCCTGCTCGGCCCGCAGCTCGCCGTAGCCGGCTGCGGCCAGGGCCGCGTCGAGCGTGGCCTCGTAATCGCCGCTGTCGTACACCGCCCCCGTGGGGGTCGTGTGCGGGAAGCTCTCGATGAGGTTGTGGCGGCGCAGCTCGGCCGGGTCGATCGCCAGCTCGGCGGCCATCATGTCGACGATCCGCTCGATCATCGCAGCCGCTTCGGGACGGCCCGCGCCCCGGAACGCCGTCAAGACGGCGGTGTTGGTGGCCACGGTGGTGGTCGAGCACTCCACCCGCGGTATCCGGTACACGCCTGGGGCCATGAGCCGGGTCATCATCGCCAAGAAGCAGTTGATCGCCGGGTAGGCACCACCGTCGGCGATGACGTGGGCCCGCAGGGCGGTGAACGTGCCGTCTCGGCGAGCGCCGAGCTCCACGTGTTGCACCTGGGCCCGGGCGTGCATGCCCACCAGGTTCTCGGAGCGGCTCTGCAGCCATCGCACGGGTCGCCCGAGCTGGCGAGCAGCGTGCAGCACCACGTGGAACTCCATGTCGGCGCCACCCTTGGCCCCGAAGCCTCCGCCCACGGCCGGGGCTATCACCCGGATGCGCTTGGGCGCCAACCCCGCGGCCCCGGCGAGCGAGCCCCGCACCCCGTGGGCGCTCTGGGTCGAAGCCCAGACCGTGATCACCCCGTCGGGGTCGGGCGCTGGAGCACCCACCTTGGGCCCCGGGTCGATGGTGAGCGCCCAGGGCTCCATGGGCATGACGGCGATGCGCTGGTTCACGAATCGGGCCGTGACCACCACGTCAGCGTCGGCGAACAGGTCGGTGTCGGCCACTGCCGGCATCACCGTCGCCCGGTTCGTGCCCAGCTCGGGGAACAGGAGCGGCGCTCCGTCATCGAGAGCCGACTCCACGTCGACCACCACGGGCAGCCGCTCGTAGTCGACCACGATCTGCTCGGCCGCGTCATGGGCCTGCTCGGCGGTCTCGGCCACGACGGCTGCGATGAGCTCACCGACGAAACGAACGGTGTCGATCGCCAACACCGGTCGGGCCATGGCCGCGGGAACGCCCAGGGCGCCCATCATGTTGATCGGCGCGATCGGGAACCCCTCGCCGCTGAAGACGGCGAGCACGCCGGGCAGCTTCTCGGCTGCGGCCGTGTCGACGCCGAGGATCCGGGCGTGAGCAACCGTCGAGCGGACGAAGCTCACATGGCACAGACCCGGGAGCTCGATGTCGCCGGTGTACCGGCTGGCGCCGGTGATGAACCCCGGATCCTCGACCCGGCGGACCGAGGTGCCAAAGATCGAGGTACCGGGGATCGAGGTGGCGCCCGTTGGAGTCGCTCGCAGGTTCACGGACGGTTGTCTACACGAGGTGCGGGCGATCGGTCACAGGGTGCCGTAGGGGAACTTGGCGCTCACCCCGCCGTCGACCACGATGGTTTGACCCGTGATCCACTCGGCCAGATCGCTCGACAGGAACAGTGCCGCACTGGCGATGTCGGACGGTCTTCCCATCCGCCCCAGGGGGGCGTTGGCGTCATTGGTCTTGCGCTGCTCGGCATCGAAGACCGCAGCCATGCGAGGCGTGAGGATCGAGCCCGGCGCCACGGCGTTGGCCCGCACCCCGTAGGGAGCGAGCTCGATGGCCGCCGAGCGCATCCACGCCATCAGCCCGGCCTTCATCGCGCCATAGGCCGCATGGCGCGGCGCCGAGGTGAACCCCGACACCGACGCGATGAACACCATCGAACCGCCACCGCCGGCGTCCTTGAAGTGCCGCCCGAAGAGCTGCGACAGCAGATACGCGTGCCGCAGGCAGATGTCGATCTCCCACTCGAACGTCTCGTCGCTGAGATCGAGCAGGTCCTCGAAGCGGGCCATGCCGATGATGTCGACGAAGCCGTGGATGCGCCCGCCCACCGCTGCTTGCGCCTCGGCCACGAGACGCTCGACATCGGCCCGCTTGGTGGCGTCACCCGACCAGGCGAAGCCACCGCACTCGTCGGCGATCTCCTTCGCTCGCTCGGCTTCGAGGTCGGCGCACACGACTTGGGCACCGTTTTGGCGCAGGGCGTGCGACGTTTGCCGCCCCATGCCCTGCCCCGCCCCGACGACCACGAAGTTCTTGCCCGCGAAGCTCAGTCGGGACGTGTAGTCGGGGACGGGCTGGGTGTCTGTGGAGACCATGGATGCTCCCTGGTCAGTCGCGCTTGACGGCGTACTTCTCGAGCTCGGGCAGCACTTCCTTGCCGAGCAATTCGATCGAACGTTTGATCGAATCGTTCTGGAGGTAGCCGAACTGGCTGTAGCAGATGAGCTGGTCGACGCCGAGGTCGGCGACAT
>JANLSK010000120.1:0-27048 GCA_031362415.1 Actinomycetes bacterium
CCCGCCGGAGGTCGCCGTCGCGGACACCCCGGGTCGGGGTCGCGATCTCGGCTGGTTAGGCTGACCGGCGATGAGCGACCCTTCGGCCCCGCCGGGCTATCACCCCGATCCCTGGTCGCCCGAGAACCTTCGGTGGTGGGACGGCGAGCAGTGGACCCTGTCGACGATCCCGAAGCTCCCGGCCCTCCCAGGCGGTTCTGAACTCCCGGGCGTCCCCGTTCTCCCGGGTGTTGTCGACGCTGGCGTGGACCTCCCCGACGGCCCTGAACTCCCGGGCGTCCCTGTTCTTCCGGGTGTTGTCGACGCTGGCGTGGACCTCCCGGGTGCGGCCGAGCCGGCCGGCGAGGTCGCTCCCACGGGGTTGGCGTGGGTCGACGACCTCGTCCCGGCGCCGACGCCTCGTGGCCGGACCCGGCCCCGGGCCCCGGTGATCGCCGCGCTGGTCGCCGTCGTCGTGCTCGTGTTCGGCGGTGTGGCGATGCTCGCGCTCGGGGGCGACGATGGTGGCTCCGGTACGGACGACCCCGCTGCGTCGAGCCCGCCATCGACCCTGTCGTCCGTGAGCCGGGCCGACAGCACGTCGGAGTCCACCTCGGCTGCGGCCGCCGGCTCAGGTTCGGCATCGTCGATCTCCGACGCCCCGGCGGCGAGCGGGCCCGATCCCTCGGGGTCGGTCGTGCCGGCCCCGAACCCCGGGTCCACCGCTCCGGCTGCGACCGTCGCCACCACCACCGTGACGCCTGCGACACCTGCGCCGGGCCCCTCGCCCACGAGCCCGGCGCCGGTCGTCGGTCCCGGCGGCGCGTTCGGCGATCCGCTCGGGAACTTCCGTCTCCTCACCGGTCCCACGTGGGAGCGCATCTCCGAGAGTGGCGATCAGGTTTCGGGCTGGTTCGTGGGGCCGTCCGCCGGTGGCCTGCGCGAGAACGTCAATGTGGTCACCGAGATGCTCACGTCCCCCGACGTCACGATCGACGCCTACCTCGACGCGGCGATCGACCAACTCGACCGCAGCCAACCCGATCTCGACGTGGTCGATCGCAGGACCGTCACGCTCGTCTCCGGAGCCATCGGAGGACGCGTCGAGTATGGCGGCTCGATCAACGAGGTCGACGTCCGCATCGTCCAGATCGTGGCCATCGGCTCGGGCAAGGCCGTCGTGGCCACGTTCACCGCCAGCCCGTCCCGCTTCGACTCGACGGTCACGGGGGTGGAGCCGTTCCTGCTGACGCTCGAGGTCGTGTGACGACCAACCCGAGTAACCCGAGCAACTCGACCAACGTGCGTGACCGGGCGGCCATCGTCGGGATCGGCCAGACGGCCTTCGGACGCAACCTCGGACGATCGGAGCTCGATCTGGCGTGTGAGGCGATCCTGGCCGCCTGCGCCGACGCCGGCGTTCCTGTCGGCGCGGTCGACGGGCTCGTGTCGTACGACATCGAGCAGGTCGCGGCCTGGCATCTCGGCTCCACCCTCGGGCTCGACGGCCTGCGCTTGTTCTGCGGGACGCCCTCGGGCGGCGGCGGGGTCGCTTCCACCGTGGGGCTGGCGGCCATGGCGGTGGCGACGGGCACCGCCGATCACGTCATCTGCTTCCGGTCGCGCAACCGATCGAAGGGCGCGTCGTTCGGACCGGGGCGCAACCAGGGCGGTCGTCCCTGGGAGAAGACCGGGTCCGAGCTCGCCGACCTCCGCCAGTTCCACCATCCGTTCGGGATCGCCGCCCCGGTGCAGGAGATGGCCCTGATCGCCCGACGCCACATGGGTGTCTTCGGGACGCTCGCCGAGCACTTCGGCATGCAGGCCGTGGCTCAGCGCCATCACGCGTCGCTCAACCCGGCGGCGATCATGCGGGCCCCGCTCACCCTCGACGACTGGGCGAGCTCGCGCATGATCGCCGACCCCATCAGGCTCCCCGACTGCTCGCTCGAGAACGACGGCGCTGTCGCCGTGCTCGTCACCTCGTCGGAGCGGGCCCGTGATCTGCGCCAGCCGCCGGCCTACGTGCTCGCGGCGGCGCAGGGGTACCACACGATCCACACCGAGCTGGCCGACACCTTCGCCCGCAGCGGCCTGTTCGGCGGGCCATCCACGATCGGAGGCCGGGCCATCGCCGAGCGCCTCTTCGGCATGGCCGGGATCGGACCCGACGACGTCGATGCTGCGATGATCTTCGATCACTTCACCATGGCCGTCCCGCTCACCCTGGAGCAGTACGGCTTTTGCGCCATGGGCGACGGGGGACCGTTCATCGCAACCGGGGCGACCCGGTGGCCCCATGGGCGGCTCCCCGTCAACACCCACGGCGGCTCGAACGGCGAGGCCTTCGTGCACGGGTTCAACCATCTTCCCGAGGCCGTCCGCCAGGTGAGGGGGACCGCCGTCAACCAGGTCGAGGGGTGCGAGATCGTGTTCGTCAACGGGGCCATCACCGACACCCACGGGGCGATGTTGTTGCGATGCTGATCCCTGCGATGGCCTGCAACGCGGTAGTCAAGTTATGACTACCGCGCGGGTGTTTCCGCCCGATTTCCCCCGTCCCGTGCCCGGGACGGAGTTCTGGCCGTTCTGGGAGGCGTGCCGTCGCCGGGAGCTGCGCATCCAGCGCTGCCTCGAGTGCGGCGAGCTCCGTCACCATCCGCGCCCGTACTGCCCGGGCTGTCGGAGCCCGCGCTTTGACTGGGCACTCATGAGCGGTCGGGGTCGGGTGGTGTCGTGGACCATCTGCCATCCACCGGTGTTGGCCGCGTTCGCCGATCGGGTGCCCTATCAGGCGATCGTCGTCGAGCTCGAGGAGGGGCCGTTCCTCGTGAGCAACCTGCTCGGCTGCGAGCTCGACGAGTTGGCGTTCGACCTCCCGGTGCAGGTGTGCTTCGTCGATGTCGACGACGAGCTCACCGTGCCCCAATTCGCACCGATACCGAGCCCCCGCCCCTGAGCGTGTCGCCCACGTAGTTGACGGCCAGGATCGTCAGTGACAGCACGGCCGCAGGGAACAGCGAGACGTGCGGGGCCTCCCGCAGTCGGCCCTGGCCTCCGGCGATGATCCCGCCCCAGGAGACCGTGTCAACCGAAACTCCGACCCCGATGAAGCTCAGCGCGCCCTCGATGAGGATCACGATCCCGAAGGCCAAGAGGGCAAAGACGATCAGGGGACCGACGACATTGGGAAGGATCTCCTGGCGCACGATCCGGCTCGACCGTCCGCCAAGGGTACGGGCGGCGATCACGTAGTCGCGCTCGACGGCCGCCAGCGTCCCCGCTCGGGCGATCCGGGCGAACAACGGGACCATCAAGACGCCGATCACCGCCGTGACGGTCGTGACGCTCTGGCCCCGAATGGCCGTTACCGCCACCGCCAGCACCAAGGCGGGAAAGGCGAGCATCGAGTCGAGCACGGTCACGATCAAGGTGTCGACCCGTCGACGGAAGTACCCGGCGACGAGCCCCAGCGCACCACCGATACCCAGGCCGATGGCCACGGCCAGGGTTCCCACGATCAGCGAGACGCGAGCGCCGTGCAGCACCCGGGCCAGGATGTCGCGACCGTTGCCGTCGAAGCCGAAGGGATGGCGCCACCCGGGCCCCTCGAGGCGGCGCAGGAGATGGCCGCGGTCGGGATCGGTGGGCCACAGCGGAGCCAGCACCGCCACCACGACCAGTAGCGCCAGCCAGGCCAGGGCCAGGCGGAACAGCACGCCCCGATCCGAGCGAGCGCGCGGCTCAGCCCGGCCCTCCTCAGCCTGGCGGCGGAACACGGCGGATCCTCGGGTCGAGCGCCGAGTAGAGAACGTCGACGAGCAGGTTGACGATCACGAAGGCCACCGCCACGAACAGCGTGACGCCCTGCACCACGGTGAAGTCGCGCGCCGGGATGGCGTCGAGCATGAGCTTGCCCATGCCAGGTAACGAGAACAGGCGCTCGATGACCACCGAGCCGCCGAGCAGCGTGCCGAAATTGAGGCCCACCAGGGTGACCAGCGTGAGCGACGACGGGCGCAGGGCATGACGGAAGACCACCCGTCGGCGGGGAAGGCCGCGGCCCCGGGCGGCGGCGATGAAGTCCTGTTCCATCGTGTCGAGCAGGTCGGCCCGCAGCACACGGGTGTAGATCGCGGCCTGGCCGATCGCCAGGGTGAACGCGGGCAACACCATCGAGTGAAGGTTGCGCGAGATGTCGTCACCCAGGCGCGTGTACTCCGACGCCGGGAACACGTCGAGCTTCACGGCGAGCAGCAGCACCAAGACGATCCCGATCACGAAACCCGGGATCGAGAGGAAGACGAACGACGCCCCGCCGGCGATCCGGTCGAAGAGCGAGCCCGGACGGGCCGCACCCATGGCGGCCACGGGGATGGCGATCGTCAGGGCCAGGATCTGCGCCAGGAGCACCAGCTCCAGGGTCACCGGAACCCGCTCGCGCACCATGTCGACAACGGGCCGGTTCTTGTCGTACGACCGTCCGAGATCGCCGTGGACGGCGTCGTTCACCCAGCGCCCGTAGCGGGTGAGGAACGGATCGTCGAGGCGGAGGTCGGATCGCACCTGGGCCAGCCGCTCGGGATCGGCCGTGGGCCCGAGAATCGCCACCTCGGGCCCTCCCGGCAGGAGATCGAGCAGGAGGTACGAGCCCAGCGACACCAGGGCCAGGACCCCGACCAGCGACAGGATGCGTCGACGCCAAAAGGCCATGGGCCCAGAATCAGCCCGTCACCGTGCGGAACATGTCGCGGGCGGGGAACTGGAGCCCGTGGATGGTCCCCGGGTCGATGCCGGCGACGCCGTTGACACAGGCCAGACCGGTGATGAGGAACGTCCCGAACGTGACGGGCACGTCGGTTGCGATGCCCCGGATGGCCTCGGCGTAGACCTCTTGGCGCCGTTCGAGATCGGGGTTGACCCGGCCCTCCTCGAGAGCGGCGTCGACGGTGGCGCTGGCGTACTTCTCGAAGTTCAGCGAACCGGTCGAGTGGAAGTAGTTGTAGAGCAGCACATCCGGGTCGGCGAAGTCCTGCAACTGCCAGATCGACATGTCGTAATTGCCGGTGATCACGTTGAGGATCAGCGTCGTCTGGTCGAGGGCCGTGTCGAGTGTGACGTCGAAGCCCACGTCTTCCCACATCTGCTCGAGCGCGGTCGCCAGCTCGAGGAGCGAGTCGGACGACGGGGTCTGGTACGTGAACGACGGCGACGAGCCGGTCTCCTCGGTGTACTCATCGACGAGCCGGCGGGCGTTCTCGGGATCGAAGGTGGGGTAGCCGGTGTCGGGAACGTGCCACGGTGAGCTCGGAGGGAAGGGCCCGTTGGCGATGACGCCCGTCCCGCCGGCCAGCGCGTCGACCAGCGTCTGGCTGTCGGTGGCCTCCACCAGGGCGCGCCGCATGCGGGGATCGTCGAAGGGCGCCCGAGCGTTGTTGAAGAGGTTCATGATCGGGATGCCAACGACCTCCACGAATCGGATGTGGCCCTCCTCGCCGAGCTCCCGCAGCGTGGTGATGTCGGGCTGGCCCACGTTGAAGCAGTCGACCTCCTCGGCCTCGAAGGCGGCTCGCCGGCCGGCGTCGTCGCTGATGGGGCGCATGACGATCTCGTCGAGGAGCGGCGGATGGTCGAGGTCCCAGAACTCCAGGTTGGGAACCAGGGTGATGCTCACCTCTCGGTCCCACTCACCGAGGCGGTAGGGCCCGGTTCCGACCAGGTTGTTGGGCAGGTCGTCGCCGAGCTCGGCCACCGATGCCGGCGAGATCATGATGCCCGGGGGAGCAGCCAGCACCGCGGGCAACGCCACCCAGGGTGCGTCGAGACGCAGGATGGCCGTGGTGGTGTCGACGACCTCGATCTCGATGATCGGCGCAACGAGGGTCGCGGTCACGAGCGACGTGCGGTGCCTCTCGATGTTGAACCGCACGGCCTCGGCATCGAGTGGCGTGCCGTCGTGGAACACGATCCCCTCCCGCAGGACGATCGTCCAGCTCAGACGGTCGGCCGATTCGGTGAGCGATTCGGCGAGGTGGGGGAGCGGCTCGTCGGTGACGGGCTCACGCCGCATCAGCGTGTCGGCGACGGCGTTGAACACCGTCAGGGCAGCCGAGTTCACGGCGCCGGTGGGGTCGAGGGTGTTGGGCTCGGAGCTCAGGCCCAGGGTGATCGACCCTCCGTCGGCCACCTCGGGAGGCGCGGTCGTGGGCGACTCGGTGGCCGCGGTGGTGTCGTCACCGGGCGTCGCTGGGGCGGTGGTGGCCGCGCCCGGGTCGGTGACGGGCGCTGCGGTGTTGACGCTCGAGCCGACGGAGCCGCCCGAGGGCGTGGCCTCGCCCGGCGCATCGTCGTCGCTGCTGCAGGCCACGACGGCGCTCAGCACCAGGCTCAGGGCCAGGATCAGGATCGCACCCTGCCGTCGGCTCACGGAGCTCCTCCTCGTTCTCGCTCGCTCGGTTTCACTGCTCGGGGATGAACAGCCCGATGATCGTCTCCGTGACGACCGGAGCGCCGTCGAGCGTGCGCCAGTGGGTTTCGTAGTGGGTCACGTGCATCTCGCCCCGCGTGCTCTGCTTCACGTACGGCTCCGAGGAACGCCGTCGCCCTTCGAGCACGTCGCCGACGACGGGTGTGACGTGGTACTCGAAACGCTGTTCTCCGTGGAGGAACATCCCCTTCACATCGGCCAGCGCCACCGTGGGATTCTCGTCGCTGGCCTGGTCGTCGGAGTCGCCGGCCGGGTCACGTGATGGGGAACCGCCGAGGTCGGCGTCGGGCTGGAGGTCGGGCCAGGCCCCGCCGTGCTCCATGACGAAGGTGTAGGTGGGCGGGCAGGGGATGGCTGCGAAGCCCGCCGCCCGTGCGGCCTCGTGGGAGCGGTACACGGGGTTGCGGTCCTTCACCGCCTTGGTGAAGATGCTCACACCGGTGCGCTCGATCTGCACCCGTACGGGAGCGCTCCACGGCTTCCAGGTGATCTCGGGCACAACGGTGTCCATCGGTCGTCCCCCGTCCAGGTTCCCCGGCTGTGTCGGACCGGATCGTAGCGACCCGGCCCCCGGCCCCGGGGCCAGCGTGCACGGTCAGGCCGCTCGGTGCGTGCGGCGCTGCGACGGCGGGCCGCTCAGTGGGTGGCCAGGAGCTCGAGGAGGTTTCCGTCGGGATCGCGGAAGTACACCGACTCGCCGCGGACACCGTCAGCCGAGCTTCGCGCCACCGGTCCTTCGATGATCTCGACGTCGGCGCTGCGCAGCAGGGCGATGGCTGCGCCGACCGGGCCGTGCCACCGGAAGCACAGATCGGCCGAGCCCTCGGTCGGACGGGTCGCGTGCGGCGACGCCGGGGCGACAGCCGGGTGCACGTTCAATCGGCTGGCGCCGATCACCAACGACACCACGGGGCTGGTGCCGGCGCGCCACTCCTTCTCGTACAGCACGTGGGCGCCCAACACCGTGCGATACCACGAGAACGTGGTCTCGACATCGGCCACGGTGATGGCCACGTGGTCGAGGCCCCGGATGGTCATCGGTCGGTCCCCGAGTCGGCTCCCTGGCCGGCTCCCTGGTCGGCTCTCTGGTCGGTCCCCGAGCCGGCTCCCGTGTCGTGCTGATCCCAGATCGTGCGGCGTCCGGCCATCCCGCCGCCGTCGATCACGAACTCCGATCCGGTGATGAAGCTCGAAGCGTCCGACGCCAGAAACACCAGCAGGTCGGCGACCTCCTCCACCTGCCCCGAACGGGCGAGGGGCAAGTGCGCGAACCGGGCGTCGCCCAGACCGGCATCGTCGGGGCCGAGCATGGCCGTGGCGATCGGCCCCGGGTGCACCGAGTTGACCCGGATGGTCGGACCCAGCTCCACCGCGGCCACCTTCGTCATCCCTCGCACCGCCCACTTCGACGCCCCGTACGAGAGATGGCCCGAGTAGCCCGTGAGCCCCGCCGTCGAGGAGATGTTGACGATCGAGCCGCCAGCCCGGCCCGACCGGTCGAGCATCACGGGAGCGACGGTGCGCATCCCGATGAACGTGCCCACGAGATTCACCGCGAGGACGCGCTCGAGCCCGGCGACGGTCTCATCGAGGATCGGCACGAAGCGGTGGATGGCCGCGTTGTTCACGAGCACGTCGACCGTCCCGAAGCGCTCGACCGTGAGATCGACCACCCGGCGCCAGTCGGTTTCGCTCGACACGTCGTGGTGCACGAACGCCGCCCGGTCCGATGGCAGTGTGGCGGCGACCGCAGCGCCCTCAGCATCGAGCACGTCGGTGAACACCACGCTCGCACCTTCGGCGACGAAACGCCGAGCCTCGGCCTCGCCTTGGCCCCGCGCCCCTCCGGTGACGATGGCCACCTTGCCCTCGAGTGCTCCCATGGCGAACGACCCCCTTGTCCCGCCGGTTGGCCTGAGGTGCGTGCGGGCGGCGCAGCCTACCGGGACCTTCGCCTAGATTCGCCGGCATGACTCCTGGACACATGGCCATCACCTCGCTGATCTACACCTACGCCGAGCGCATCGACCTTGGTAACTTCGAAGGCGTCGCCGAGCTCTTCAGCGATGCCACCGTCACCGTCGAAGGTACCGACACCCAGATGTCGGGCACGGCGCCCGTGCTCGGCATGTACCAGGCCACGACCCGCCTCTATCCCGACAATGGCACGCCGCACACCAAGCACGTCACCACGAACCTCATCGTCGAGGTCGACGAGGACGCGGGGACGGGCACCTGCCGCTCGTATTTCACGGTGTTCCAGGGAGTCGACGATTTTCCGCTCCAGCCGGTGATCGCCGGGCGCTATCACGACCGCTTCGAGCGCGCCGACGGTGTGTGGCGCTTCTCGCACCGGCACATGTTCTGCGACCTCTTCGGCGATCTTTCCCGGCACATGCTCATCCCCATCGGGCCCGGCGGCGAACTGCCCACGCTGTGACCCCGCCGTGGTGAGCCGACACCTGACCCCGAAGCCCCGCCCCGCACCTCCCACCCCCACCTCCCACCGCCAAATATGCGCGAAAATGCGCACCAGGTGAGCATTTCCGCGCACGTTTGGGGAGATGGTGGAGCACCGGCACGAGCACGGACGCCGGGCTGATGGACACCAAGGCGATCGGCGATCTTGCGCTCTTGTCCGACTGCCAGGGAGCGGCGATCGTCGACCGGGCCGGATCGATCGTCTGGCTGTGCCTGCCCCGCTTCGACAGCCCTGCGGTGTTGGGCCGTCTGCTCGATCCCGGTGCAGGCCACTGGTCGATAGCCCCGGTCGAGGAGTTCGAGGCGACGCGCCGATATCTCGACGGCACGATGGTTCTGGAGACGACCTTCCACACGGCAACCGGATCGGTGGTGCTCACCGATGCGCTCGCACTCGGTGCGGGCGTTCGGGAGCACGACATCGGTTCGGGCTCCCCTCATGTGCTGCTGCGCCAAGTGCGTGGCCTCTCGGGTTCGGTGGCCATGCGCATGAGCTGCGCGCCCCGTCCCGAGTACGGGCTCGTGCGCCCGCTCGTCTCGCTCGGGGCTGGCGGAGCGATCGTCATGGGCGGGCCCGACGTGCTCACGCTCTCGGCGACCGAGGCGCTCGAGACGCTCGAGGCGCTCGAGGTGGAGCGCTCCACGGTGACGGCCTCGTTCACGATCGCGACCGGGGCATCCGCAGCCTTTTCGCTGCAGCGGCGGTCCCGATCCGACGGGCCGGCGCAGGCGTGGTCGTCAGGCGAGATCGGCCATCGGCTCGAGGACACGATCGCCGGTTGGCGGTCGTGGTCGGATCAACACCAGAGCTACGAAGGGCCCTGGCGGAATCTCGTTCACCACAGCGGACTGGTGCTCCAGGCGCTCACGTATCAGCCGACGGGCGCCATCGTGGCCGCGGCAACCACATCGCTTCCCGAAGCCGTCGGTGGCAACCGCAACTGGGACTACCGCTACACGTGGGTTCGTGACGCCAGCTTCACGCTCGACGCCCTGTGGGTCGCCGCCTGTCCCCACGAGGCCAACGGGTTCTTCTCGTTCATCGCCCGCTCGGCTGCGGCCGGTCTCGACGACGGCGCCGATCTCCAGATCATGTTCGGCGTGGGCGGCGAGCACGATCTCGCCGAACGGGAGCTGTCGCATCTGGCGGGATGGCGCCACTCGCAGCCGGTGCGGGTGGGTAACGGGGCATGGAACCAGAAGCAGCTCGACGTCTACGGCGAGTTGCTCTCCGCCGCGGCTCGCCTGCCGCACGTGGTCGACCAGCTCGATGAGCCCACCCGGCACTTCCTCGTTGGCTGCGCTCACGCAGCGGCCGCGCGTTGGACCGAGACCGATCAGGGGATCTGGGAGGTGCGGACGGGGCCCGCGCACTTCACCTACTCCAAGCTCATGTGCTGGGTGGCGCTCGACCGCGCCATCGCCATGGCCCAGGCGTTGCGGGCCGAGGCCCACGTCTCCCGTTGGGAACTCGTCCGATCGCAGATCTCCGACGCGATCGCACGCGACGCGTGGAGCGACCGGGCCGGTGCCTACACGCAGTCGTTCGGCTCACACGTGCTCGACGCCTCGGTGCTGATGATGCCCATCGTGGGTTTCGTCGATCCGCGCCACCCGCGCATGCTGGCCACCCTCGACGCCATCGAACGCAGCCTCACCGACGTGCGCGGCCTGGTGTACCGGTATCTCGAGCCCGATGGCCTTGAGGGCGACGAGGGTTCCTTCTTGTTGTGTACCTTCTGGCTGGCGCACGCCCGGGCCTTGGCCGGGGAGGTCGAGCACGCCACGGAGATCTTCGAGCGTGCGGTGCGGTACGTGAACGACGTGGGTCTGCTGGCCGAGGAGGTCGACGCCCGCACGGGCGAGCTCCTCGGGAACTTCCCCCAGGCGTTCAGTCACATCGGCCTCATCAACGCGGCGTGGGCGATCTCCCAAGCCCGGGGGGAGACCTTCCCGGGGTTGACTGCCCGGGGTTGACTGGCCGGGGTTAACTGTCCGGGGTTAACTGTCCGACTCGCTGGCAGCGCTTGTTACACCTCGCCGCCTTCGGGGGTGTGCTCGACATCGAAGGCGGGTCCTCCGCCGCGGGCGGCGGCCTCGGTCGCCTTGCGGGCCCACTCGGCCTTGAGATCCTCGGTCGTACGCAACACGCCGTCGACCTTCAGCTCGCCGGTGACGTGCACCTCGCCCATGATCTCGTCCATGTAGGCCGGGCCCTCGTTGGTGGGGATGAACCATCCGGTCGGGCACATGGTGAGGATCTCCACGAACGAGAACCCCTGCTTGGCGATCTGGGTCTCGAAGGCCTTCTTGAGATAGCGCTTGGCTCGGGCGACACCGGCCGGGTTGTGCACCGACGCCCGAGCGCAATAGGCCGTGCCCTGGAGGGGAGCGAGCATGTCGCCGATGAGGATGGGATAGCCGTGGTAATCGGCATCGCGCCCATCCAGGCTGTTCTTGGTGCGTTGCCCGATGACCGTGGTGGCGGTCATGTGTCCACCGGTCTCACCGAAGACGCCGTTGTTCACGAGGATGCACGTGATGTCCTCGCCCCGGGCCGCCGTGTGGATCACTTCCTGCAGGCCCTCGTTCACCATGTCGCCGTCGCCCTGGAGCGTGAACACCACCGTGTCGGGCTTCATGCGCTTGACACCGGTTGCGAGCGATGGCGCCCGGCCGTGCAGGGCCTGCACCGTGTCGATCGCCAGCGACATCGAGAACGTGGTGTAGCACCCGATGCCGGCGACCACGATCACGTTGTGGGCCTGCCCCAGGTCCTCGATGGCCTCGCAGAAGCACCGCACGGCCAACGGCTCGCCACACCCCGGGCACATGTCGTGCTCGTCGGTGAGCAACAGGCGGGGACGGTCCTCGACGATACGTCGTGAAGGCGCGGCGGGGGCAACGTCGGTGCGGAGATACACGGGGGTGACGGTCATCGTCGGCTCCTCATTCCCTGGTTCATGCGCTGACGGGTTGGAGCACCGAGAGGATGCGCTCGCGCACCACGGCGGGATCGAGCAGAGCGCCCATCCCGAAGCCCGAGCCGTCGGTGGAGATACCGCCGATCGGCACGACCGGGCAGCGTCCCAACACCGACAGGCGCACGTCGTCGATCATCTGGCCGGCGTTGTTCTCGAGCACGGCGACCGTCCGCACATTCGGCCCCGACGCAGCTGCGGCCACCGCCGGTTCGGGGAACGGCCACAAGGTGATCGGCCGTACGTAACCCACCCGATGGCCTTCGGCACGGAGCTCCTTCACGACGTAGCGCACGAACTTGGCCAGGGTACCAAAGGCAACCACGACCACCTCGGCGTCGTCGCAGAACGCCGTCTCGGAACGCTGCTCCTGCTCGCGCATCTCGGTCCATTTCTCGGCGAGGCGAAGCCAGTGGGCTTCGGGGCCGACATGGGGTCGACCGACCTTGTCGAATCCGAGGGAGGTGACGAGCTTGGCGTCGAGCGTGCCCGACGTCGATCCGTCGACGGCCCAGGGCTTCTCGGGCACCGGCCCAAAATCGATCTCGGTGACCTCGACGGCCTCGTAGGTGTGCGTGAGGAGATAATCGCCCATGAACAGGACGGGGTTCCGCCATTTCTCGGCCAACCAGAAGGCGAGCTGGCAGTGCTCGACCGCCTCGGTCACGTCCATCGGGGCCAGGACCATCTGGCGATAATCGCCGTGGCCGCCGCCCCGGGTGGACTGGTAGTAGTCGTATTGGCCGCGCGCGATGTTGAACAGCACGATGGGTAGCTCGGCCATGGTGATCTCGGAGAAGCTCTCCTGCATCAGCGACAGGCCCTGGCCCGTGCTCCCGGTAGCTGCCCGATTCCCGGTGGCCACCGCACCCCAGGCCATCCCCACCGCCTCGAGCTCCGACTCGGCGTTGATGCACACCCCGCCGACCTTGGGCAGCTTCACGGCGAAGTGCTCGAGCACCTCGGTGAACGGTGTCATCGGATACCCGGCAAAGAACCGGCAGCCGGCCACGACGCCAGCCTCGGCGATGGCCTCCGACCCCTCCATCAACCGCTTGCTCACGATCGGCCTCCCTTGTGCGCCTTGGCCTTGGCCGTGGCCTCGGCGCCACCGATGTCGTCGGTCACCTCGACGACGTGCTCGACGGGCGTGGTGTACTTGAAGACCTCGAAACAGAAGTCGGGGCAGACCATCACGCAGGCCGCGCACCCGGTGCAGCCGGCGCGCAGCATCGGATAGCGAAATCCCTTGCTGTTCACGGCGCTCGACATGTCGAGCACCCTCGGCGGGCACACCGGGATGCACAGGTCGCAGCCCTTGCAGCGCTCGATGGCGATGGTGACGGTACCCCGGGTCTTGACGGTGACCATGTGGGTGGTCATGCCGGTACCTCCGTGCTCTGCCAGGCCGGTGCCGCCAGCGACTCGACCGACTCGTGGCCCAAGCGGATGGCCCGCTCGTTCATGGCGATGTGCTGCTGGCGGTACGACGGGATCGACTCGCGCATGGCCTCCACGGCCGACTCCAGACCCACCAGCCCCGTGATGGCCACATAGGCCCCGGTCATGACCATCGACGCGGCGAGGAGGTTGCCGACCGTGGTGGCCGCAAGCGTGGTGACGGGAACCTCGAACACCCGGTACCGATCGCGATCGATCTCAGCCTCGAACAGGGTGGAGTTCACGAGCAGTACCCCACCGTCGCGCAGCTTCGCTCGGGTGGGCTCCCAGAACTCGTGGTGCATGGCGATCGCCGACCACGTCTTGGCGATGATCGGGGGGGCGTCGAGCGTCCCGTCGGAAACCACGACGGTGGAGTCGGTGTTCCCCCCGCGCATCATGCCCGAGTACACACCGAAGAACATGACCCCACGCCCTTCCAGCGTGGCGGCCCGGGCGATCACCTGGGCCGCGAGCTGCACGCCTTGGCCGCCGATCCCGGTCAGCATCAACTCACGTTCCAACGGGTGCTCCTTGTCGTGGGCTCGGGCCGCTGCCGCTGCCGGTGCCGCTGCCGGTGCCGCTGCCGCTGCCGCTGCCGCTGCCGCTGCCGGTGGCGCCCAGTCCTCGGAGGACGAAGGCGACCACATGCTCGATGTCGCGGCGCGATGGCGAAGTTCGATCGACGAGGTGTCGATGCATGCGCCCCATCGTCAGTTGGTAGAGGGCGTCGGCGCTCCGCCTGGTGTCGGTGTCAGCGGGAAGGTGCCCGCAGCCGACAGCGTCGGTGACGGCGGTGTGGAGCAGATCGGTGAGCGCATCGATCGATGCCCGGTGCTCGGTGGGGAAGGCGTCGGCGAGACGGTCGCCGCTCAGGGCGAAGGGCCGGGTTCGAGCCGCGGCTTGGGGATCGACGGCCTGGGCCAGGACGCCTTCGATCCAGCGCCGGATGCGACCGAGCGGGTGGGCCGCGCCGTCCATCCGGTGGGCCAGGTACGACACGAGCTGGCGCCGGCCGTCGTCGAGGATGGCCACGAGCAGCTCGTCCTTGGAGCGGAAGTGTCGGTAGAACGCCTGGTTCGAGAGCCCGGCCTCGACGACGATGTCGCTCACCTTGGGCTCAACGCTGCCGGTTCGCACCAGCACCCGATACGTGGCGTCGATGAGGCGTTGCACCTCCTCCACCGATGTGGAGTAGCGCGCGGCCACCGAGCGATGGGCCAGATCGTGGACGATCGGACGGACGGGTGCGTCGCTGGTCCTTGTGGTGGTTGAGGGAACGCCGTTCCGCATTCCCGGAACACTATTTCGGGCGGCGGACTCACGCAATCGCGTAGGTTCGCCGTCATGACCTCGGCGACGGGAGCCCAGCCATGAGCGATCAGCCCTCGGGCCTCGACGACGCCAGCGCGAACCCCCTCGACCGAGACCGAGACCGGTTCTTCGACCCCGACATCGAGACGGCGTCGCGCGACGAGCTGGCTGCGCTGCACGAGGAGAAGCTCCTCGAGCTCGTCCCCTACGCCTACGAACGCTCGGCGTTCTACCGCAAGCACTGGAGCGAGGCCGGAGTTCACCCCCGCGACGTGAAGAGTGTCGACGACTTCCGCGAGCGGATCCCCTTCATGGACAAGGACGCCATCCGGGCGTTCCGCGACGGGTATCGCGACCCGTACGGCGGGCTCCTGTGCATCCCCGAGTCGGAGCTCACCGCCATCAACTCCACCTCGGGGACCACCGGCGATCCCACGCTGGTTCCCGAACGGTGGGCGGTGGGCGGCTCCGGTCCGGCGTTGGCACGCGACTTCTGGGAGCTGGGCGTGCGCCCGGGAGACCACGTCGCCATCCCGATGTTCACGTTCCGGGGACCGATCTACAACTTCCCGCACGTCCTCGGGGCCGTGCCGTTGATCTTCGATCATTCCCCGGCAGAGCTCCCGCGCATCTGCGAGCTGGTGCGCCGTTATCGGCCCACGAGCTGGTACACGATGAGCGGACCGTTCCTGCTCGCCTTGGCAGAGCTGGAGACGGCCACCGGCGTCGATCTCGCTGACGTGTTCTCGAGCTTCTCGTCGATCGTGTTCGCCGGCGAGCCGCTGGGGACGCGGGCCAAGGCCAATGCCGAGCGCTGGGGGATGCCGTTGTTCCACCACTCCGCGGCCGGCGACGTGGGGGCGGCGTTCGAGTGTCGCGAGCATGACGGCCTCCACGTGTGGGAGGACGTCGGCTACTACGAGTGCATCGATCCCGATGCCACCGGTCCGGGCAACGCCACGCCCGTCGCCGACGGGGCTGTGGGCGAGCTCGTCGCCACGTCGCTCGGGAGCGACGTGTTCCCGCTCATCCGGTACCGGTCCGATGATCTCGACCGTTTCACGCGGCAGCGTTGCGCGTGCGGCCGCACCCATGCCCGGCTGTGGACCTTGGGGCGTAAGGGCGACGAGGTTGTCGTCGAGGGCCGCTCGGTGCTCCCGGTCGATGTGTGGGCCGCCGTCGAGGCGCTCGACGAGACCGCGGCCGGCCTGTTCCAGATCATCCGCACGGCGCGCCACGTCGACGTGTTACGGCTCCGGGTGGGCTACGCCGGAACTCCCGGCAACCTGGGGGCGCTGGCCGAGCTCGTCGCCGACTCGGTCGAGGCGGGAGTCGGGGTCCGTCCTCAGGTCGAGCTGGTCGCCAATGCCGAGCTGCTGAAGCTGGGCCCGCCGCACAAGATCCCCCGGGTGGCCAAGCGGTAGCCCCGTCGTCGCCCGTCACCCACCCGACCCGTCACCACACCAGACCGAGACCCGAGAGGAGCCGAATGGCTCGAACCATCGCACCGCCCGAGCTGTGGGGAGTCGGACAGTTCCGTGTCGGCGCCGAGTCGGTGGGCTGGGAGCTGTCGCAGGCCGAGATCATGCGAGACGCCCAGTCGGCAACGGCCGTCCTCGCGGACATCGGGCTCCGCCCCGGCGCACGGGTGCTCGTGACGTCGCTGCTCTCGGAGGCCTCGCACGTGTGGCCGCTCACGCTCGGCGTGCTGATGAGCGGGGCCCAGCTCTCGTCGGCGGATGCCACCCCGTTCGACGGGTACCGGACGGCGATGTTCCTCCGAACGCTGCGCTACGACATGGCTTTGGGGGTGAGTGACGCCGTGATCGACGGTCTGGAGCAGCTCGGCCTCGACATCGGCGCCGCGTTCGCCGACGTGGCCGTGATCGTGGCTCGGGGTCAGGCCTACGACCGTTTGGAGGACGCAGGGTTGCGACCGAGCCGGATCATCCTGCTCGGACCGGCCACGGCCATCGCCCGGGCTCCGGGCGCCCCGGCCGAGGTCGACCCTGAGCTGTGGGGTCTCGACACCGTCGACGGCGAGATCGTGGTCACCAGCCTCACCGAGCGGCGCCAGCCGTTCGTCCGCCAGCCGACGGGCGTTGCCGGTGCGGTCGACGGCTCGCGTGTGGTCCTCGCGCCCCCAGCTGCCTGAGCCCCCGAGCCGTCCCGCCTCGTGCAAGCCCGTGCCAGGCCCGCCCCGTGCCAGGCCCAGCACGCCCCGAGCCGTCCGAGCCGCTGAGCCCCGGGACCCTGCCAGGGTGAGCATGGCGATCGGGGCCGGTACGAATGGGCGAAACCGCCGCGGAACGCCCGAGTCGGCGCTCGAGGGGTTCCCGAAAACCACGCTCCGCGCGAGGATGCGTCAGATCGACGCCTTCCGCATCCCGCCCGCGAACCCAGAGTGGAGATCCCATGGCGCCGTCGGCGACACCATGATCTCCGACCTCCTGAGCACGCTCCATCGGCTGTGGACGGGCCCCGTCGATTGCAGCACCTCCGTGCTGGCCGAGTGCCTCAGTGCCGGGCGGGCTGCGCTGTCCATGTCGACGGGCTTTGTGGCTGAGATCATCGACGACGAGGTCTGCGTTCGTGTCGTCGACTCCGACGATTCCGCGGTGGGGCTCGGCGAATGCCTGTCCCTGGCCCAGTCCCCGTGCGCGGAGCTCGTCCGGACCGGAAACTCTGTCGTGACCGACCAGTGGGAGAGCGCCGACACCGACGAGACGGCCAGCGCATCGCTCACGGGAGCTCGGTCGTGGCTCGGTCGGGCCGCCGGACGCTCATCGGTCTGGGTCCCGATCCGCGTCCGGGGACGGCTCTACGGTGCCCTGGTGTTCGCCGATCGGGACCGGACCTGCCTGCTCTCGGACGTCGACCGGGCCTTCGTCGAGCTCCTGGCCTGTCGGGCCGGGTCGGCCCTCGAGAGCGAATGGCTCTCGGAAGCCGCCCTGCACGATCAGCTCACCGGCCTGCCCAACGGCCGACTCCTCGTGGATCGACTGCGCCAGGCGTTGGCCCGTCGAGGTCGCCAGTCGGGCGTGCTCGCTGTGCTGTTCGTCGACCTCGACCAGTTCAAGAGGGTGAACGACTCCTGGCGACACGAGGGTGGCGACACCGTCCTGCGTGAGACGGCGCGGCGGATCGCTCGGGCCGTGCGCCCCGGTGACACCGTCGCCCGTCCCCATGGCGACGAGTTCGTCGTCGTCTGCGAGGACATCCCCGACGCCGCTCGGGCCGAGGCCCTGGCCCGGCGCATCGTCGACGGGGTCGCCGAGCCCATCAACATCGGCAACGACAGCGTGACGATCACGTGCTCGATCGGCATCGCCCTCATCGGCGACGATCCAACCACGGCCGAAGGCGTGCTCGACCGGGCCGACGCCGCCATGTTCCGGGCCAAGGCCGCCGGGCGCAACGGGATCGAGCTCAGCATCGGCGTGTAGCGAGCGGGGCCGGGTTGGCCGGACGGCCGAGAATCGACGGTCAGCAGGGTGCCGTCAGCCGGCCATGATCCGTTCGACGATCAGGGTGCGCTGGATCTGTCCGGTGGCCGCGGTACGGGGGAACTCGTCGACCAGCACCAGCCGGCGGGGATGCTTGTACGACGCCAAGCGGGGCGCGCAATGGGCCCGCAGATCGTCGAGCGTCGGCGGTGCCGAGCCGGGCCGAGCAACGACCACGGCGCACACGATCTCGCCCCACGTGGGATCGGGGATGCCGACGACGGCCACATCGGCCACACCCGGATGCGCGCCCAAGGCCGTCTCGACCTCGGGGGGCGCCACCCACTCGCCGCCGCTGCGGATGAGGTCACGGGCCCGTCCCACGATCGACAGATAGCCCTCGTCGTCGAACACCCCCCGGTCTCCCGTTTGGTACCAGCCGTCGACGAGCGCCTGGGCGGTGGCCTCCTCGTTGTCGAAGTACCCGTCGAACAAGAAGACGTTGCGGATCTGCACCTCGCCGCTCTCGGCCAGCCTCACCTCGACGCCCGGTTGGGGGAGCCCGCAACTGCCGGGCTTGCGCTCGAGATCGTCATGGGCCAACTGGGTTCCCGAGCCGGCCTCGGTGCTCCCGTAGAACACCCGGGTGCGGGTGTGGGGCAGCGCGTCGCGCATTTCACGCAACAGCTCGGGGGGAGTGGCCGACGTTCCGGTATCGGCAAACGTCAATGATGCCAAGGCCTCCCGGCGCATGGGGTCGGCAGCGGCGAGGGTGTCGAGGATGCGCCGCCACACCGCGGGAATGCAGTACAGGCGCTCGGGACGGCCGGCCGAGCAGGCGTCGAGGACGTTCTCGGCCGTGGGGTCGGCAACGAACGTGATCGACGACCGGCTCTGCCAGCAGCCCAGAGCGATCGACCAGCCCGACATGTGGAACAGCGGGAACATGCAGACCGTCCCGGCCCGATCGTCGAGGATGGCGCCGGTGTACGAGCGCAACCAGTTGGCCCGGTGCGAGAGGATCACCCCCTTGGGGCGGCCGGTGCTGCCACTCGTGAAGAAGATCACGTGCGGGTCGGTGGCTCGGAGCGCGGGTTCGGTCACGTCGGAATCGTCGGCCGTCGCGGCCGCTGCGGCCAGCGACACGCCGGGCCCAGAAGACTCCGAACCCAGACGGGCCAAGGGAATCCCGAGATCGGAGCTGATCGGCTCGCCCTCGTCGCCATGAACCGAGTCGACCACCACCAAGCGGGGACGGGCGTACTCGATGACCGCGCGGGCCTCGCTCCCCGACAGCCGGGCGTTGACCGGGGCGTAGACGGCCCCGAGCTTGGCGCAGGCGGCGAACAGTGGCAGCGCGTCGAGCGCCGTGTCGTTCCACGCCACGACCCGGTCGCCATGCCCGATGCCCATGGCCCGCAAGGCGTTGGCGTGACGGTTCGCGTCGCGGTCAAGCTGCGCGAACGTGAGTGAACGAGCGCCGATGCGGGCAGCCACTCTCGTCGGGACGGCGCGAGCGGCATTGCGGAACACGTCGCCGATCAGTGTTTCCATGGGCTACTCGCTTCCTGCGCTCGCTCGGGCTCGCTCGGCTCGCTCGGGCTGGCTTGTTTCCCAGCCTGGTGCACGGCCCTCAGCGTGCCATCTCGGCGGCGATCGGCGCCCGTGTAGCAACATCGCGCCGTGACCACCACCGCGCCGGTCGGCCTCCTCGCCCATGCTCAGCTCCGACCCGACGCGGTCGCGCTGATCCACGACGCGCGCCGGCTCAGCTACGCCGAGGTCGACGATGCCGCTCGTCGTGCCTCGTTCGCCTTGCACGCCTTGGGGGTGCGGCGGGGCGACCGCGTCGCCATCATGCTCAGGAACTGTCCCGAGTGGTTCGTGGCCACCCACGCCTGTGGCCGCCTCGGCGTCACGGTCGTGCCGATCAACTGGCACTTCAAGGCCTACGAGGCCGGCTGGCTGGTGATCGACTCCGAGGCCAAGGTCGTGGTGACCGTCGACGAGTTCGCCCCGGCGCTCGTCGACTGCCCCGACGTACCCCGTCTGCTCGTCGGCTCGACGTGGGAGCAGGCGCTGGCCGATGCTCCTGCGAGCGGCGAGGTCGACCCGCCCGAGGTGGTGGGAGACGCATGGCCGGCCTCGATGTCGTACACGTCGGGCACGACGGGTCGGCCCAAGGGCGTGGCCATCGCGCGGGGCGACTTCCGAATCAACGCGGCCGGCGTGGCCGGCTCCGGTGCCCGATGGGATCTCGGTGCCGACGCCCGCCACCTTCTCGTCGGGCCCGCGTACCACGCCGGCCCCGGGTTCTGGGCGCAGATGCACGTGGCGCTCGGGGCGACGATCGTGATCATGGACCGGTGGGATCCCGTCCGTTGGCTGGCGCTCATCGAGCAGCACCAGATCACAAACTCCCACATGGTTCCGGCGAACTTCATCCGTCTTCTCGAGGTGCCAGAGAGCGAGCGGGCGAGCTACGACCTCTCGTCGCTCACGATGATCGTCCACGCTGCTGCGCCCTGCCCCATCCCGGTGAAGCGCGCGCTCATGGACTGGGTGGGTGTCGACAAGGTCTTCGAGTATTACGGCGCGTCGGAGGGCGGCGGTACCACCATCAGTCCGCAGGAATGGCTCGAGCATCCCGGCAGCGTCGGGAAGGCCATGCCGGGCACGGAGTTCCGAGCCGTCGACGATGACGGGCGGGCCTTGGCCCCCGGCGAGGTTGGGGCGATATATGTCCGTCTCGATGCCGGTGGTTTCGACTACCACAACGATCCCGCCAAGACTGCGGCGGGCCGGCGATCGATCGACGGTGTCGACGGCTGGTTCACCGTCGGCGATGTGGGCCATCTCGATGCCGATGGGTATCTGTACATCACCGATCGCAAGAGCGACATGGTGATCTCGGGTGGCGTCAACATCTACCCCCGCGAGATCGAGGACTGCCTGTACCGCCATCCGGGCGTGGCCGACTGCGTGGTGTTCGGGGCCCCCGACCCCCGTTGGGGCGAGCAGATCGTGGCCGTGGTGCAACCACGGGCCGGTACTGAGGGGACCGCCGACGAGCTCATCGCCTGGGTGCGCTCGCAGCTCGCCGACTTCAAGCAGCCCCGCATCGTCGAGTTCGTCGACGACCTTCCCCGCGACGACAACGGCAAGATCCGCAAGCCCATCTTCCGCTCCGAATGGCTCGCCGCCCGTGGCATGAGCGGCCCGCCCTGAGCCGGCCGCTCAGGTCGCGCCGAGGTGGGTGAGGAGCTCGGTGAGGGCGTCGACGCTGCGCCGGATGGCCGACTCGTAGCCCTCGGCCTCGATGCGGGGCCCGATGAGCTCGAGGTCGAAGAAACCGGTGTAACCGGCCGCGAGGATCTGGCCCAGGATGCGCTCGAAGGGGATGATCCCGTCGCCGATGACGGCCCGGTTCGGCGTGGAGTTGGTGCCAGCGGCGAAATCGCTCACCTGCACGAGCTGGAAGGTGTCGACGCCTGCGGTGATCGTCTCGGCGAGACCGCGCTCGGCCCAGCAGGCGTTGGTCTCCGCGCAGACGCCCGTCCCGATGCGCCGGGCCAGATCGACCATGTCCCGCAATGTGTGCACGAAGCTCACGTCGACCCGGAGCCCGTTGGTGTGCTCCATGGCGAAGTCGACGCCGGCAGCGCGGCACTCGGTGGCGATGGGGGCCAGAGCCTCGCAGGCCCGGTCGGCGGCCTCCTCCCACGACAGCGGATACCCCGGCCCCGTGGTGAGCACCATGCAGCCGGCCCCCAGCGTGACGGCCGTCTCGATCACCTGGCGGAGACGGTCGCGCTGCGCGGGCCAACGCTCAGGATGCTGTACCTCCAAGGGCCCGAGGCCGATCAGGTTGGCGACCTTCACCCCTGAATCGGCGAATCGTCTCACTGATTCGGCGACTCCCTCAGCCTCCATCTTGCGCAGCGAAGCCCCGATGGTGTGGATGCCGGCCGTCTGGCACAGCGCCAACTCTTCGGCGATCGTCCAGTTCCACGTCGACACGCCTGACACGCAGATCCGCGGATGCATCGGATCCCCCCCGTCGCTCAGGCCGGTCGGGTCAGGACGCGGCTCACCCAGAGCCGAGCTTCGCGCACCGAGGCATCATCGGCGATCGCGGACTCGGTCGAGCCACTCGGCCCCGTCGGCCCCGTCGGCCCCGTCGGCACGCCGACGAGTGCCCCGGCATGGATGGCGCACGCCGCCAGCCAGGGTCTGCGCCAGTGGCGGTGGGGGTCGGTGGCCAGCTCGGCGAGCGCCGCCGGCAGCTCCAGCTCAGGAACGTCGACGACCCGGCGAAGCTGCGCCAGCCTCTCGGCGACCGGCCGACTCGCTGCGATCACCGGCACGACGAGCCGGGCCTGGCGGCTCGGAAGGTGAACCTCGACGGTCTCGATGGCGTGGGCGGTCGCCCGGTCGGCGCCCTGGGCGAGCTGGCGAGCCGCGCCGGCGATCATCGAACGGTCGTGCACGAGCGCCATGGTCGCCAACACGCGCTGGCCGAGCAGCGTGAGCTCATCGTGGAGGCTGCGGCGGAGCACGTCGAGCGCGGCGTCGTCGGGAATCCGTCTCAGCAGGTTGAGCACCCGCGCCGCGTGTTCGGCGTCGGGCTCGAGAAGTCCCCCGATCAGCCCGGCAATCCTCGGGTCGTCGGGCTCGACGAGCTGGGCCAGGGTCGTGCGGCAGACGAGGCCGACTTCGCGCACCGGATGGTCGAGGTGGCCGATCACCAGGTCGACCGTGGCCGGAGTCGGTGCCACCGTCAGGCACCGCACCAGGCGGATGGATGGCCCGGGCGCGCCGCCCGTGGCCCGGGCCAGGGCGTGTTCGACGAGCGCGTCGACGGTGATCCCTCCACGCGCCAGCGCCACGGCCGCCGAGACCGCCGACGCCGAGGATCCTGACGTCACCTCGGCGGCCACGAGCACCGAGAGCTCGTGATCACCCGTCGCCACCGCAGCCCGGTACGCGGCCGTCCGCACGTCGGCATCCCCATCCCCGTCGCCGAGATGTCGCCGGATCATCGCCAGCGTCTCGACCGTGGCGATCTCGTCACGGTGCTCGGCCAGGATCGCCGCGCCGATCAAGCGGATCGACGGATGATCGTCGGCTCCGACCGACTCCGCAGCGGCCAATGCGTGGGGTAAAGACACCTCGACCAGACGGTCGAACGCGGCGATCGCCAGGCTCGGGCTGGCCGACCGTACCAACCGGGCCAGCCGATCAGGCAGGAGCGCACGATCACCCAGCGCGGTGACGGCCATCCAGACCAGGCGATCGTCGTCGCCCTCGAGCAGCCGGTCGATGACCGCCATCGTGGCTGGATCGTCGACATCGATCGTCGTCGGGTCGAGCACGCGCCGGTGCAGTCCGTCCCGCAACGCAACGCGATAGCCCCGATACACGAGCAGGCCGGCGATGCTCCAGACCGCGCAGGTGGCGATCGTGAAACCCGCGATCCCCATCGCACCAACCCCGAGCACCTGCTGGAGCACGAGCAGCACCACCCCAGCCAAGCCGATGGCGACGGGCACTCCCAGCCCTTCGATCGTCGCCTGGGCCGCCAGTCGGTCCTGAGCAGGCAGCGCTTGATATGCAGTGTTGAGCGCGGTTCGCGTCGCGCCGTCGGTGAAGGAGATGTCGCTCACACGCGCCGCAGCGATGATCACGAACACCGCGGTCGACCCCATCCCCGGGCCGAGGCCGACGAGCCACATCGTGCCGACGAGCACCGTCACGATCACGGGGTTCACGACAAGACCCACACGCATGCCGAAGCGTCGCAGCACGTATCCGGCGACGAGCACGAGGAACAGGAGGTCGACGAGGTTCATCACCGTCAAGAACCGCGACATGAATCGGGCGAGGTCGTCGGTGCCGGAATAGCGAGCCGCGGCCCGGTCGTAGAGCTGGAACTCGACCAGCTGGGTGCCGAACTGTGACAGCACCTGGTAGCCGAGCAGCACGAGCACGAACCGCTGACTCATCAGGTTTCGCCACGGTGGCCGGGACGCCTCGGACGTCGCCTGCTCGAAGGTGCCGAGCTCGACGGGGAAGTGCCGACGCGTGAAGAGGATCAGGGCCAGCAGCGCGATCGCCGCCACCGGGATGAGCGCCACCAGGCGTTCAATTCCCCCCAGGGGACCGATGAGCACGGTCGCGAGTAGCCCCGCCACGATGAAGCCGACCGGGAAGCCGGCGACGATGCGCGCAAAGCCCGCCTTCATCTCGCGCAGATCGAGCACCCGTCCGGCTTGGCCTCCGATGATCACGAATCCGAACTGGATGGTGAGCCAGAACAACGTGAGCAGAGGCGCCGACACCCACGGATCGCCAGCCACCTCGAGCTCGATCCATGCGCCGAGGCCGATCGCGGCCAGTGCGATCAGGACGGGTGTTGCGACGGCTGAGAGCGGCCACCGCCGAACGGCGCTCGACAGCGCACGGGTACCCAGGATGGCGACCGTGGCGGTCGCCAGGTACGTCCACGGCAGGTTCTCGGCGCCGTACGCGTCGAGGAACACCCCATTGGCGGGGATCACCAGCAGCGCGGCGAGCAGACCCAGGAGGAACGTCTGGCCGGCCAGCATCACGATCCTGGTGTCCGCCGCCCGGCCGCCTGTCACTGGAGGTTCACCGTGATGTCGGTGGAGTCAGCGATCTCGGTGGTGTCTCCGGTAGCGGCAGTGTCAGGGGTACCGGCGATGTCGTGGGTCGGGGTGGGCCGGAGGCGCCGGACGAGTACCTCGATGATGCTCCTCGTCACCTCGGGGTGGTCGAGGAGCAACTCGTCGATGACGTCGGCGCCCACCCGCAGCACCAGCGTCGGGGCCATGGTCGTCACTGTCGCGCTGCGAGGACCGGGAGACAACACCGCCAGCTCCCCGACGACGTCGCCGGCATGGAGCTCGCCCAGAACCCGATCCGCCGCTTCGACGCGCACCCGTCCCTCGATCACGACGAACAGGCAATCGCCGGCGTCGCCTTGGGCCATCAGGATCTGACCTGCTTCGAGTTCCCGTTCCGTGGCCTTCTGCGCGACCGCGGCGAGCACGTGGCCCGGAAGGCGCCGGAAGAACTCGACCCCGTGCAAGAGCGCGACCCGCTCGATGGTGATCAGCGGATCACGCGGCCCGGGGCGCTTCGTCGACACGGTCATACGCCCGTCCCTCCCGAGTTCCGATCAGCGACGAGCTCGACCCGTCTCGGAGTCAAAACCGCCAAGAGGTGCGGCCACGAGACCCGGGCCCGCCGCCACGACGACGAACTCCGGCGCCTCGTGCGGTGCGATGACGAGTTCCCCGTCGTCGACGGTGACCGTGAGCACTCGCCCGAACAATGCCAGCGGATCGGCGCCCAGAAGACGCGCACCTCGTCGGGCGAGCTGCACGATCGTGTCCGAGTAACGGGTGACGTCGAGAGGGCGACCGCGCCCGACCCAGTCGAACGTGGGCGAGAGCGGCAGCGCGTGAATGCTTGCGACGACATCGACCCGCTCGCTGATCTCGGGCGCCGTGGCACCAAGGAGCGACCGCACGCGATGCGCGAACTCCGGTCGGTCGCCGGGCTCGGCGAGACGGATGCGCAGCGTGGCGTTGGCGAAGCTCGGCAGGACGTCGCGCTGGATGTCGTCGATGGCAACGAGGCAGGCGCACGCGACTTCGACATCGATCTCGAGCGTCGCGAAGCTTCCCGGTGGAACTCGAAGTGGAGGGCCTCGGCGTCGATGAGGTCGACGGTGCGGAGGTTCGCATCCCCGGCACTGATCGGGCTCTCGAATCGGGCCAGGTACGCAGCCCCGCGATCGGAGGTTCGCAACACGGCGACGGGGTATCCGGTCCGGGCGTCGACCACGATCTCGTTCCACGCTGACGTGTCGAGGTTGCCGATGCCAGCGCCGACGTCGGTGTTCACCATGCGCTGCAACGTCGCCCGCAGTTCGACGCGGTCGTCGAGAACCCGAGCGGGGACGCACGTCTTGCTGTGACATGCCGCGAAGGCGAGCACTTCGATGCGAAAGCTCGGATCCTCGACCAGCGCCTCCAGTGACGTCCGGGGCTCGATCGGGGTCCACAGGCGATTGAAGGATTCCATGGGAGCAACGAACGCTATCGATGAGCGCTTCCCTGTGCACGTCCCGCTGTGGGTGCGTCGCCGGCCGACGGACCGGGTCTGGCGCGTGAGCGACGAAGGTGCGGAGGTGGCCCCATCCTCAGCCGAACGTGAGGCCGCGAGCGGTCGTGGAGCCACCGGAGATGGGGAAGTCGAGCCCGGTGACGACCTCGGCCTCCTTGCTGGCCAGCCACACGCAGCAGTAGGCCACGTCGCTCGCTTCGACGAGGCGGGTGAGGTGCTGGCCTTGCACCCGGGCCAGCTTCTCGGGGCCGATGTCGGCATCGCGGTGCTCGTGCACGATGTAGCCCGGGGTGATGCTGTTGCAGCGGATGCCTTGGCGGGCGTAGTCGACGGCCACGCTGCGGGTGAGGGCGTTCAAACCTCCCTTGCTCGCCGTGTAGCCAGCCAGGCCCGGTGTGCCCCGCTCGGCGGCCCGGGTCGACACGTTGATGATCGAGCCGTGACCGGCCGCGGCCATGTGCGGTATGGCCGCCCGCATGAGCCAGGCCGGGCCGGTGAGGTTCACGAGCAGCTTCGTGGCCCAGTCGTCGAGGTCGACCTCGAGCAGCTTGCCGTCGCCGGCATTCGCGACGGCGTTGTTGACGAGCACCGTGAGGCTGCCGTAGCGCTCGATTGTGGCCGCCACGAGGGCGCCGCACTGGTCGAGATCAGTGAGGTCGGCGCCGACGAAAACGGCATCGCCTCCGGTACCCGCTCTGACCTCGGCGGCCCAGGCTTCCCCCCGCTCGACGTTGCGGCCGGTCACGACGACCCGCGCGCCCTCGGC
>JANLSK010000143.1:0-11307 GCA_031362415.1 Actinomycetes bacterium
GAGGTCACCACCACGGCGACGGGGGCGCCGACCGAGACGTCGGGCGCAGCGGCACCCGCGACCGGCCCCATCGTGATCGGTGCGGCCATCGACCTCACGGGGAACATGGCGCCGTTCGACGGCCCGGCCCTGGCTGCGGCCCAGATCACCGTCGACAAGATCAACGCCGCTGGCGGCGTGCTCGGGCGCCAGCTCGAGCTTCGGCCCATCGACACTGCGCTCGACCCGGCCGAGACCAAGGCGGCTGCGCTCGATCTCATCGGTGGGGGCGCCCACATCCTCCTCACCACCTGCGACGTCGACTTCGCCACGCCGGCCATCCAGGAGGGCATCAACGCCGGGATCCTGACGATCGCCCCGTGCATCGGCACCGACCAGATGGGCCCCTCCCGCTTCGGTGAGCCCGGCCGTCTGGCGTTCAGCATCGGCAACCTCGCCCAAGACGAGGGCGCGGTCCTGGCCGAGCACGCCATCGAGCAGGGCCACACCACCGCCATCGTGGTGCCCGACAACCTGCTCGTGTACTTCCAGAACGTCTGCCAGGCCTTCACCGCCCGCTTCGAAGAGCTCGGGGGCGAGGTCGTGGCCGAGGAAGGCTTCGCCTCGTTCGACGGCTCCGTCAACAACCTCGCCACCGCGGTGTCCCAGGCCGGCGAGGCCGACGTGATCGCCCTGTGCACGTTCCCGCCCGACATCAGCACCGCTGTCGGTGGCATACGCGACGCCGGGATCGACACCCCGATCTACAGCCCGTGGTCGGGTGACGGGAGCTTCTGGATCCCCGAGGGCTTGAGCGACTTCACTTTCAGCACCTACGCGTCGGTGTTCGGTGACGACCCCAGCGCCGAGATGAACGAGCTCATCGCCGCCATGGAAGTGGCCGGCGCGGCTCCGGCCACCGGAGGCTTCGTGACCGGCGCTGCCGCCATCGAGGCCATCGTGGCCGCCATCGAGGCGGCCGGCTCCACCGACGGCGCCGCGCTGGCCGCCGAGTTCGAGAGCTTCGCCGGGCTCCCGACGATCTCGGGCAACCTCAGCTACTCGCCCGAGCTGCACACGGTCTTCGGCCGTGAGTACCGCATCATGACCTTCCAAGACGGTGTGGCCACCTTCGACAAGCTCCTGGCCGCAACCTCACCAGCGGTCATCTCCTGACGGATCCCATCGGATGACGGGACGCGAGTGACGGTCCTCGATTCCCGGGACGCCGGACCATCATGAACGAGCGCGACGGATCCCTGCGGGCGACGGCACTCAGCCGCTCGTACGCAGGGGTCCGGGCGCTCGACGGCATCGACCTCACCGTGCACCGTCACGAGGTCGTCGGTCTGATCGGCCCCAACGGCGCGGGCAAGTCGACGTTCGTGAACCTGGTGACGGGCTTCGACCGGCCCACCTCGGGTCGGGTCGTGCTCGATGATCTCGACATCACCATGTGGCCGGCGCACCGGCGGGCCCGGGCCGGCCTGGCCCGCACGTTCCAGCACGGGCACACGTTCGGATCCTTGTCGGTACAGGAGAACGTGGAGGTGGCCGCCCTCGGGGTGGGCGCCTCGGCCCGAACGGCTCGCCTGCGGAGCGTCGAGCTCCTCGAGCTGCTGGGCATCGCCGCGCACGCCCGGAGCGACGCCTCCTCGCTCTCACACGGCGACGAGCGGCTTCTGGGAGTGGCTCGGGCCTTGGCCACGTCGCCAACCTTCGTGCTGCTCGACGAACCCGCTGCTGGGCTCAACGAGGAGGAGATCGGCGGGTTCGCCGCGGCCATCAGTCTGGTGCGCGACGAGCGCTTCGCCGGCGTGGTGCTCATCGACCACAACGTGGCGCTGGTGCTCGGGGTGTGCGACCGCATCCACGTGCTCGACCAGGGCCAGACCCTGGCCGAGGGCACGCCCGGCGAGATCCGCTCCCATCCCGCCGTGGCCGAGGCCTATCTCGGAGCGCTCGAGCCCGGTGCGGTCGCGCCGAGCCGAGTCGCCGCCAACGAAGTCGGCGCTCCGTGACCTCGCCGACAACGCCGCCCCTCCTCGAGATCGACAGCCTGAGCGTGCGTTACGGGTCGGTGCCGGCGGTTCGCAAGCTGTCGATGAGCGTCGGGGCCGGTGAGGTCGTGGCCATCGTGGGACCCAACGGCGCCGGCAAGACCACCGCGCTCTCGGCGGTGATGCGCATGGTCGGGTGGTCGGGTGGCGACGTGCGCCTCGGCGGCGAGTCTTTGGGCCGGCTCTCGCCCGATCAGGTCGCGCGGCGCGGCATCGCCCTGGTTCCCGAGGGCCGACAGATCTTCGCCAACCTGACGGTGCTCGAGAACCTGCGCCTGGGCATGATCGCCCGCCGGTCCAAGACCGGAGCCGCCCAGGCGCTCGACGCGGTCTACGAGCAGTTCCCGATCGTCAAGACGTTCCTCGATCGTCCCGCGGGCCTGCTCTCGGGCGGCCAACAGCAGCAGCTGGCCATCGCCCGGGCCCTCGTCGCCGAGCCCGATCTGCTGCTCCTCGACGAGCCGTCGCTGGGCCTGGCCCCGGCCGTCATCGACACCGTCTTCTCGGCCCTGGCTGCCATCAGGGCCTCGGGTCGGACCATCGTGCTCGTCGAGCAGCGGGCCCAGCGGGCCATCGCCTTCGCCGATCGGAGCTACGTGCTCGCCGAGGGCGTCGTTCGCGACCGCCTCGTGGCCGCCGACGCCAGCGACGCGCCACGACTGCGCGCGGCCTACTTCGGAGCCGACACCGCGGCGGCCGGCCCTGTGGTACGAGCCGAGGGACCGGCGCCCCGATGAAATACGTCCAGTACCTGATCGACGCCGTCGCCCTGGGATCGCTCTACGCGCTCGTGGCCCTGGGCATCGGGCTGATCTTCGGCGTGATGCGCATCGTGAACCTGGCCCACGGCGAGCTGCTCATGGCCGGCGGGTACACGCTCTACGAGACCGACGGCTGGCCGGCGATCGTGCGGGTGCTCACGGCCCTCGCCGTGGTGATCGTGGTGGCGTTGCTCATGGAGCGCCTGGCCTTGCGTCCCTTGCGGCACGCTTCGCCGACCACCACCCTGGTGATGACGTTCGCCGTGAGCTTCCTCCTGCGCAGCATCGCCCAGAAGCGGTGGTCGGCCCAGGGCAAGTCCATGAACCTCTTCACCGACTTGAACCGGGCCTTCACCATCGGCGAGCTCCGCATCAAGTATCTGACGATCGCCGCGGTCGTCGTGGGGGCCGTCCTGCTCGGCGCCGTCACCGTGTTCCTCGACCGCACCGACCTCGGGCTCCAGATGCGCGCCGCGGCCAGCGACGTTCGCATCGCCCAGGCCCTGGGCGTACGCACCAATCACGTCGTCGTCGGCGCGTTCGTGATCGCCGGAATCCTGGCGACCGCCGCGCTGGTGCTGTTCGCACCGCAGCGCCCGGTCGTCACCCCCGACTTCGGGCTCCAGATCGCCATCCTCGCGCTCGTGGGGGTCGTCGTGGGTGGGATGGACAAGCCCAGTTCGGCCACCCTCGGCGGGTTCTTCATCGGCTTTGCCAACTCGATGGTGTTCAGCCTCTTGCCCAAGGGTCAGCGGGTGTTTCTCGACTCTGCACTCTACGGGCTGGTGATCGTGGTGTTGCTCGTACGCCCCAGTGGGCTGTTCCAGCGCGAGAACGTGACGTCCCGGCTGTGAGCGCACCCGAGACCAGTGCGACCAGCGCGAGCACCGCGCCCATGGATCGTCGACGCTCGAGGCTCGAGCCCGGCCGGCATCTCGTGAGGTTGGCCGGACCGGTCGCGCTCACCCTCGTCGTGGGCCTGGCCTCGTCGGCGTTCAGCGACAGCGTGCAGCTCCAGCTCCACACCGCGCTCGTGACCACCGCCATGGTCGTGGGGCTCTACGTCTTCAGCGGCAACTCGGGCATCGTGAGCTTCGGCCACATCAGCTTCGTGGGCGTGGGCGCCTTCGCGGCCGGGATCATGAGCATGCCGGCCCCGCAAAAGGCCACCGTCTTCCCCGAGCTGTTCGGGTTCATCCGCGACCATGACCTCGGCAACGTCACATCGCTCGCCCTCGGCGCGCTCCTCGGCGGGCTGTTCGCGCTGGTCGTCGGGACGGCCCTGGTGCGTCTCTCGGGGCTGGCCGCGGGGATCGCCACCTTCGCCGTCCTCGGCATCACCCGCAACGTGTTGCGCAACTGGGCCAGCGTCGGTCCTGGCGCCAAGGCCATCCCGTCGATCCCCCAGACGACCGGACGGACGCAGGCGACCATCGCCCTGCTCGTGTGCATCGGCGTCGCCTACGCCTACCAAGCCAGCCCATGGGGCCGCCGGCTCCGAGCGTCGCGCGACGACGCCGCGGCCGCCCGGGGAATCGGGATCGGCGTGTACAAGGAACGGCTGATCGCCTTCGCGCTCAGCGGCAGCGTCGCCGGGTTCACCGGCGCGGTGTACGTGCACCTCCTCGGCAGCGTCAGCGTCGACCAGGTGTACCTGGAGCTCACGTTCCTCACCCTGGCGATGCTCGTCGTCGGCGGCATCGACAGCCTCTGGGGCGCCGTCGTCGGCGGTGTCTTCGTGAGCCTCCTCAACTCCCTCCTGTTCGAGGGTGAAAAGGGCCTCTCGATCGTCGGGATCGACGTGACGCTGCCGGCCAGTTCGAGCAACATCGTGATCGCTCTGGTCATGGGCATCGTGATCCTCGTGCGCCCCCGGGGCCTCACCGGCGGACGGGAGCTGCGCCTGCCCGGCACCAGGCGCCAGAGCGCCAGGCGGGCGCCCGTCACTCCGGAGGGATGACGGCGGTGGCCACGATCTCGATGAGCGCCGTCGGCTCCACCAGCTCGGTCACGCCCACCACGGCCATGGCGGGAAAATGACGACCGACAACCGAGCGATATACGAGCCCGATCTCACGTTGCGAGCCGCGGTAGGCGGCCAGGTCGGTGGCGTACATCGCCATGGCCACGATGTGCTCGGGACGGCCGCCGCACCCGGCGAGCGCCGCGACCACGTTCCCCAGCGCCACCTCGAACTGGGCCACGAACGTCTCCCCCACCACCGTGCCCGCGTCGTTCATGGCCACCTGGCCGGCGAGGTACACGGTTCGGCCCGGTGCGGCGATCACGGCGTGGGAGAACCCTCGGGCCGTCGCCAGACCCTGGGGATTCACGAGCTCGTGGGCTGCCTCGGGAGGAGCGCTCATCGGCCCGACCAACGCGGCGGCTCGCCGGCGTTGAAGGCCCGGTGGAACTCGGCGTGGTCACGGGTCTGCATGAGATGCGCCTGGGTCATGGCTTCCATCTCCAGGGCGCCGTGGAGGGCCATGTCGGCCTCCCGGGTGAGCAAGATCTTGGTGGCCTGATAGGCGAACGTGGGTCCGTCGGCGAGGCGCCGGGCCAACGAGCGAGCCTCGTCGAGCAAGGCGGTGGGGTCGACGCAACGGTTGGCCAGGCCGATCGCCACGGCCTGCTCGCCGGCCACGGGATCGCCGAACATGAGGATCTCGGTGGCCCGGCCCAGGCCCACCAGACGGGGCAGGAGGTAACAGGTTCCCATGTCGCCGCCCGAGAGGCCCACGCTCGTGAACAGGAACCGGAACTTGGTGGCGGGCGTGACGATCCGGAAGTCGGAGGCCAGCGCCAGCACCGCCCCCGCCCCGGCGGCGGTCCCGTTCACGGCGGCCACGATGGGGATCGGGCATTCCCGCATGTTCTGCACCACGGCACCGGTCATCCGGGTGAACTCGAGCAGCTCGCGCGGGTCCATCTCGAGCAGCTCGCCGATGATCTCGTTCACGTCGCCGCCCGAGCAGAAGCTGCGCCCCGATCCGGTGAGCACGACCGCGTCGCACACGTCGGCCTGAGGCAGCTCACGGAAGAGGTCGCGCAGATCGGCGTAGGCGTCGAACGTGATGGCGTTGAGCTTGTCGGGACGGTTCAGGGTGAGCGTGAGAACTCGATCGTCGACCGTGACGGCGAAGTGCTCCCACTCGCTCGTCAGTGAACTCGATCCTCGAAACGGTATGGCCGGCTTCATGTCATCGTCCTCCTTCTCAGGCATCGGGAGCGGCATCGGTATCGGAGGCGCGAGCGCGGAGCCGGTGGCGCTGGAGCTTGCCCGTCGCCGTGCGGGGCAGCTCGGAGCAGAACTCGATGCGTCTCGGGTACTTGTACGGGGCGATCGTGGCCTTCACATGATCCTGGATCTCCCGGGCCAACGCGTCCGACGACGAGCCCACGATCTTGGGCACCACGAAGGCCATGACCACCATGCCCCGCTCGGGATCGGGGATGCCGATGCAGGCTCACTCGGCGACGCCAGGATGACTGAGGACCGCGGCCTCGACCTCGGGTGCCGCGATGTTGTAACCCGACGAGACGATCATGTCGTCGGTGCGAGCCGCGTACCAGAAGTAGCCGTCGCGGTCGCGATGCATGGCGTCGCCGGTGTGGTTCCACCCGTCACGTACGTAACTCTTTTGACGATCGTCACCAAGGTAACGACATCCGGTGGGACCCCGAACGGCCAGCCGACCCACCGTCATGTCGGGTACCTCGTTCCCAGCGTCGTCGACGATCTTGACCTCGAACCCGGGAACGGCCCGGCCGATCGCCCCGTCACGCACGTCGTCGCCCGAGGCCGAGATGAACACGTGGAGCATCTCGGTCGCGCCCAGCCCGTCGATCAGGCGGAGCCCGGTGGCTCGCTCCAAGGCGTGCCGGGTGGGCAGGGGCAGCGGCTCGCCGGCCGAGACGGCCGTGGTGAGCGACGAGACGTCGGCTCCGGGGAGGATGTCGAGCATGGCCCGGTAGGCCGTGGGCGCGGTGAACACGGTGGTGACGCGGTGCTTGGCGATGGCCTCGAGCAAGGCCGGCGGCGGAGCCGACTCGAGCAGCAACGCACACGCGCCGACGCGCAGTGGGAACACGAGCATCCCGCCCAGCCCGAAGGTGAAGGCCAGCGGCGGGCTGCCGGCGACGAGATCGTCGGCGGTCATGGCGATCACGTGGCGCGAGAAGGTGTCGGCGATCGCCAGCACGTCGCGATGGAGATGGACACAGCCCTTGGGCTGGCCCGTGGTGCCCGACGTGAAGGCGATGAGTGCCGGATCGGTCGAAGCCGTGGGGCAGTTGACGAACGACGCCCCGGCTCGACTCGCCAACCCGGCGAGGGCGCTGGCCGATCCGTACGTGACGATCGGTACCGAGGGCGAGCCCGATCCGACATCGGAGCTCGCGGTGAGCGCCACTTCCAGCTCACCGGTGAAGCGGCTGTCACCCAGGGCCAGGTTCACCCGGGCCCGGTCGACGATCACGCGCAACTCGCCCGCTCGGAGCATCGGCATGGCGGTCACGGCGACCATCCCGGCTTTCTGCACCGCGAGCCAGCACGTGGCCAGCTCGGGGTTGTTGGGGCCGAGGAGCAGCACCCGGTTCCCGGGGACCAGCCCCAGCGGACCGACCAGCACGTTGGCGATCTGGTTCGCTCGCTGCAACACCTCGGCATAGCTCAACTCGACACCGGCGGCGTCCATGAGGCAGCGCCGTTCCCCGAACCCGGCGGCCACCATGTCGTCGAGCAACGCCGCCCCGCAGTTGAGCCTGGCGGGATAGTGCAGTTCGGGAAGGGTGAAGATCACCTCGGGGAGCTCGGCCGGCATCGGGAGCTGATCGAGCACGAACGTGTCGACGTGCGCCGAGCCTGGATGCCGGTCACTCATGGCCTGACGATACTGCGCCGCCGTGACGATCGTCGCCGTTTGGTCATATGGCGTCGATGCCGGTCCGCCGCCATCGGGACCTCCGGCGCCAACAGGGCCTCCGAGACCATCAGGACCAGACCTCAGGGCCGTCGCCAGCAGGGCTCAGGTGTCGCGCAGCCCGAGCATCCGCAGGGCGTTGCCCCGGACCACGTTGTAGAGGTCGTCCTCACCGAGGTCGGCGAAGAGCTTCTCGGCGTAGGGCTTGGTGTTGGGCCACGTCGTGTCGCCGTGGGGATAGTCGGTCTCGAAGCAGATGTTCGTGCGGCCCGTCCGGTGGATCGCCTCGATCCCCGACTCGTCCTTGAAGAAGCTCACGAAGATGTTGGAGTAGTAGTAGCTCGACGGGGGTTCGGGGATGTGCTTCGTCTGGGCCCAGGCCTGGTTGTCGTCCCATACGTCGTCGATGCGCTCGAGCACGTAGGGCAGCCAGCCGATCTGGCTTTCGGCGTACGAGAGCGTGAGCTTCGGGTAGCGCACCAGCACGCCCGAGTACAAGAAGTCGACCATCGACGCCATCGAGTTCCCGAACGCCAGCGAAGCCGACACGCTGATGGGGGCGTCGGGCGAGGTGGCCGGCATCTTCGACGACGAGCCGATGTGCATGCAGATGACCGTCCCGGTCTCCTCGCACGCTTCGAAGAACGGGTTCCAGTGATCGGTGTGGATGCTGGGCAGCCCCAGGTGGTGCGGGATCTCGCTGAACGCCACGGCCCGCACGCCCCGAGCGGCGTTGCGCCGAACCTCGGCCGCCGCCGCGGGCACGTCCCACAAGGGAATGAGGCAGATGGGGATGAGCCGCCCGCCCGAGTCGCCGCACCACTCCTCGACGAGCCAGTTGTTGTAGGCATGAACGCAGGCCATCGCCAGTTCCTTGTCCTGGGCCTCCTTGAACATCTGGCCGCAGAACCGGGGGAACGTGGGGAAGATCATCGAGCGTTCGACCCAGTTGGCGTCCATGTCGGCCAGGCGGGCCAAGGCGTCGTAGCAGCCCGGGCGCATGTCGTCGTAGTTCACCGGATCGGTGGTCCAGGTCTCCTTGGGGTAGCCGGCTGCGGCGATGTTGCGCTTGTTCGTGTAGGTGAGGTCTTCGTAGTGCCAGACGTCGACCTTGTTCGGCGCGTCGTCGTCGAAGATCTCCTTGTACGCCGCCGGACCGAGCCATTCGACGCCGGCCAAGCCCCGCCTGATGATCCGGGGTCCGCGCTCACGCAAGCGCTGTGGGAGCCAGGTCTGCCACACGTGGGGCGGCTCGATCACGTGATCGTCGACGCTGATGACCTTGGGGAGCTCGATCTTCACAGGTCCTCCAGTTCGCGGGTGCGGATCGGCGTCATTCCTGATGCGACCGCTGGTGGCTCTTCGTGCGGGTGTGCTCGGCCAGCAGCGACACCATGTCGGCCCCGGTCTCGGCGGCGGAGCGCTTGATGGCCTCCCACTCCTCGAACGCGAGCTGCGCCGAGGCCGCCGAGTCGTTCCATGCCGGGCTCAGCGGCGTGGTGATCTCGAGCCGGATCCCGTTGGGATCGTGGAAGTACACGCTGTAGATGATCGTGTGATCGACGGGACCGAGCACGTCGATGCCGTTGCTCTCCAGCCAGACCTTCCAGGCGTCCACCGTGGCCGTGGTGTCGGCCTGGAGCGCGATGTGGCGGAAGATGTCGTACGCGGGATGCGGATCGGGGCTGGGCCGAGGGAGCTCGGGGGCCTCGAAGAAGGCGATCGTCGATCCGTCGCCCATCCGGAAGAAGCTGTGGAAGTACGGGACGGGATCACCGGTCGAGGGGATCTTGTCGTCGAGCACGGCGTTCACCAGCTCCATGCCCAGCACCCGCCGGTAGAAGTCGACGGTCGCCGCGGTGTCGTGGGTGACGTAGGCGACATGGCTGAGGCCGCCAGGCACGGCGGGCCGGATGGCGTCGCCGGTGGTGGTCTGCGGCAGGGTGGTCGTCATCGAATCTCCTCGCGTCGAGGTCCATCGTACGGAACCACGCGTGTCAAATCGGCTCCGCGAGCGTACGCGTCTCCGTCGCCGACCTGGTGGGCAGGCTCATCCCCATGCCCACCATGAGGGCATCGACGGCCACGACTCCGGTGTCGGTGACGATGAGGGGGTTGAGGTCGAGGCTGGCCAGCCAACCGGCATGGCGCCGCCACAGCTCGGCCACCCCGAGCACGGCGTGTACCAAAGGCTCAGCCGCCCAGGCCAGCTGGCCCCGGAGCCGGGCGAACACGGCGGCACCGGCCACCTCATCGACGAGTCGCTCGGCGTCGATCCG
Organism: Actinomycetes bacterium; assembly: GCA_031362415.1. Lineage (GTDB taxonomy): Bacteria > Actinomycetota > Acidimicrobiia > IMCC26256 > VFJJ01 > VFJJ01. The sequence goes on from JANLSK010000143.1 coordinate 10,002, forward strand.
GGTGAGCGGCAGCAGACGGCCGGCCACCGGTCCGGCCATCTCCACGAGCACGCCGCCCCGCCCGAGCAGCACCACCGAGCCCAGGTCGGTGTGCACCTGGAGCCCGGCGAAGGCCTCGCCCCGGCCCTGCACCATCTGCTGCACCACCACGGTCGACGGAACGCCGTGGGTGGTGGCGATGCTCCGAAGCTCGTCGACCGTGGCCGCGAGCTCGGCCGGGGCCACACCGACCCGGACGGCGCCCAGCTCGGTGCGGTGCGCCACGTCGGCCAGCTTCACGACCAACCGGCTTCCCAGGCCAGCCAGTGCCACCGCCAGCTCGGGATCGGTCGTACGAGCGCCCGCGGCGATCACCACATGGGGCGCCGTCGCGATGCCCACTTCGGCCAGGAGGGCCATGGCATCGGCGAAGCCCACGATGGGCCCGACCTCGCTGTCGACCAGTCCCACCGGCGCAGCGGACGGGTCCGGTGACGGTGATGGTGACGGGTCGCCGCTGAGCTCGTCACGCACGGGATCGCCCGTGTAGCGGTTGAGCGCCCGCACGGCCCGGTACACCGACTGCATGCCCCGGGCGAAGGCAACACCCGAGCGGTCGCGTACGGCACCCGTCCATGCTCCGACCGTTGTCGCCTCGATCGGCGTCACGAGGAACGGGGTCGACGTTCGCTGGGCCACCGCCTCGAACGGCTCGAGGAGCACGCTGCTCCAGCCCTCGTCACCCTCGGCGGCCCACCATGCCAGCACCAGAAGGTCGACGGCGCTGGCGTAACGCTCGAACAGCTCCTCGGTGAGATCGCGCCGGGTCATCACGAACCCCGTGAGATCGAGCGGGTTCACGGTGTCGCCGGGAACCCGCTCGCGCACCCACGCTTCGAGCTCGTCGAGCGGGGGGACGGGCGCCTGCTCGTCCTCGGCGATGTCGGCCGCCAGGGCCGCCACCCCACCCGAGGTGGTGATGATGCCGATGCGCTCGACGGCCTTCCAACGCGACGGAGGGAGCTGGGCGAAGAGCTGGGCCTGGTCGAGCAGGTCATCGATGTCGCGAGCCGACAGCACGCCGTGCTCACGGAACGCCAGCTCGTACACCCAACTGGCATCGGCGATGGCGCCGGTGTGCGAGGCCATGATGCGACGCGACCGGTCGGTGCGGCCCAGCTTCAACGCCAGCACGGGTTTGGAGGCCGCACGGGCCCGGGCGACGGCAGCAAAGAACTCGCCCGGCCGGCGGACCGTCTCGACGACGAGACAGATCACCCGGGTGTGCTCGTCGTCGACGAGCGCCTCGACGTGATCGGCCAGGTCG
>JANLSK010000154.1:0-30233 GCA_031362415.1 Actinomycetes bacterium
GCTTCACTCGGCGACGAGTCGAGCGTGGAGCCCTACCTGTACGTGGGACCACACGACCGGCCATTCCCCAAGGCGCCCTTGGGATTCTGGAACCAGCCCTATGGCGCGTCGCGGGCGGCATCGGCCATCGAGTCGCTCGACATGGCTGTTGCCTTCCTGGTCGCCGGCCACCGACTGATCGTCAACGACACTCCGACCGTCGACACCCCGGCCGTCGACACCCCGACCTCGGAGTGACATGCGCCTCGGACGCCAGGTGTGCAACAACATCGACAGCGGGGCCTCCCGCGAATGGCTGGTGGCCGACGGTCTGGGCGGCTACGCGATGGGGACGGTCTGCGGGTTGCGCACCCGGCGCTATCACGGTCTCCTCGTCGTTGCCGGAGCGCATCTGGGTGCCCGGTCGGTGGCCTGGGCCGAGCTCGACGGCGTGGTCGTCATCGGCGATCGACGCGTTCCGCTGTCGTGCCACGAGTGGGCGAGCGGCGCTGTCGCTCCGAACGGTCATCACCACCTCGAGCGTTTCGAGCTCATCGACGGGCTGCCCCGCTGGCGGTGGAACCTGGGGAGTGTCGTGATCGAGCGCGAGCTCGCCGTGGCGCACGGACGATCGCTGAGCGCGGTCGTCCACCGGGTGCTCCGCGCCGACGGTCCCGTACGGCTCGAGCTCACGCCCCTGTGCACATGGCGTGACGCCCACGGCGCTCGCTTCGCAGCCGGCGAGCCCGCGGTCGCACCCACCGCTGACGGGTTCGTGTTCGAAGAACGGTTCCGTGTCGTCGGTCCCGATTGGCAACCGTCGGGGGAGTGGTACCGCGACGCATGGCTCCGGGCCGAGGCCGACCGAGGGCTGCACGCCAGCGAGGATCTCTGGGCGGCCGGCCGGTTCGTCAGCGTGCTCAGACCGGGAGATCACTGCAGCGTCGTCGCTGCGGCAGCTCCGTTCGACGGTCTCCTGCCCGATGCGGCAACGGTGATCGCCGAGCGCCGGGCCCGGTCGCGCTGGATCGTCGCCACCGCCGGTGCGCACGACGATCACGACGCCACCCTGGCACTGGCGGCCGACCAGTTCGTCGCTTCCACGCCGACGGGACCCGCCGTGGTCGCCGGATATCCGTGGTTCGGCGAGTGGTCGCGCGACACCATGACGGCATACGTTGGGCTGCTGCTGAACACCGGACGCCACGACGTGGGCCGGGCGCTGCTGCTGCGAGCCACCGAGACACTCTCGGAAGGGATGCTGGCGAACACCGCCGATGCCGGCACTCTCGAATACAACACCGCCGACGGCACCCTGTGGTTCGTGCACGCGCTGGGACGCCACGTCGCGGCCACCGGCGACACCGACCTGGCCGCCTGCCTGTGCTCCGATATCGACAGCATCCTCGACTGGCACGTTCGGAGCACCCGGTTCGGGATTTCCGTCGACCCGGCCGACGGCCTGGTGCGTCAAGGCGCCGAGGGCTTGGCCCTCACCTGGATGGACGCCCGCGTCGACGGCCGTCCGATCACGGCCCGCGTCGGCAAGCCGGTGGAGGTGAACGCCCTGTGGATCTCGGCCCTGGGGACGGCGGTGGAGCTGGCCGGGCTGATCGGGCGTGACGCCAGCCGATGGTCGGCCCTGGCCTCGGAAGCCACGGCCGCGTTCGGGCGCCGGTTCCCCCGGCCTGACGGCTACGGGTTGTACGACGTGCTCGACGGCCCGTGGGGCGACGATCCGGCGGTGCGACCCAACCAGCTCCTGGCGCTCTCGCTCCCCCACGGTCCGGGCGGGTCCGCTGCGGTCGCCAACGTGTGCCGCGCCGAGCTCCTCACCTCGCTGGGCCTGCGGTCATTGGCCCCCAGCGATCGTGGGTACTCCGGCCGTCACCGGGGAGGACCGGCCCAACGAGATGGCTCGTACCACCAGGGCACGGCGTGGCCCTGGCTCATCGGCCCGTACGTCGAGGCCGCTCTGAAGACGACCCTGCCCGACCCACAAGAACGCGAATCGTCCTCGACTGCGCCAACGAGCAAACGGGCGATCGACGGGTTGCTCGACCACCTCGACGAGTGGGGCCTGGGGTCGGTCTCCGAGACGTCCGACGGCGACGCCCCGCATCAGGCGACCGGCTGCCCCTTCCAAGCCTGGTCCGTCGCCGAAGTCATCCGAGCCAAGGCGCTCCTCGACGAGCGCTGACGCCGACCGGCGAGTTCGGTCGACACGACGACGCGGATCACCTCGAAAAACGAGCGCCTGCCGAGTCGTTACCGGGCGAATGCGAGTGACAGCGCGAACTCGCCGGCACCGTCGGTCCACCAGGAGTCGAGCTCGAAGCCGCCGACGTCGAGCTCGCGGGCCACCTTGGCGAGGCGGAACTTGGCGCTGATCTCGGTGCGGATCTCCTCGCCCGCAACGAAGTCGACCCGCAGCCCGAGATCGGCGATCGTGACCGTCTGGTCGACGAGCGACCGCAAGCGCATCTCGATCCACTCCTCGGTGTCGTTCCAGACGGCCACGTGGGCGAAGCGTCCCGGCACGAAGTCGGCGCCGAGCCGATGGTTGATGACAAACAGCACGTTGCGGTTGAACTCGGCGGTGACGCCGGCGGCGTCGTCGTAGGCCGGCACGAGCCGGGCGGGATCTTTCACCAGGTCGGTGCCCAGCAGGAGCGAGTCGCCCGGCGCGAGTCCGTTGCGCAGATCAGCGAGAAACTCCTTGCGCTGCATGGGATTCATGTTTCCGATGGTGCCCCCGAGAAAGGCCACCATGCGCCGGCCCCCCGTCGGCAGCAGCGGTAGATGGCGCTCGAAATCGCCGACCACGGCGTGAACCTCGGTGCCGGGATACTCGGCGGCGATGGCCTCGCTGGCATCCACGAGCGTCTGCTCGCTCACGTCGAACGGGACGAAGCGTCGGAGCTGCCCGGCCGTGTCGAAGGCATGTAAGAGGATGCGGGTCTTCTCCGACGTGCCCGAGCCCAGCTCGACGAGGGTGTCGGCACCCGAACGAGCCACGATCATCGCCGCTTCGCGTTCGAGGATCTCGCGCTCGCGCCGGGTCGGGTAGTACTCGGGCAAGCGAGTGATGAGATCGAACAGCTCCGAACCCCGATCGTCGTAGAACCACTTCGGGGGAAGGGTGCGCGGCCGTTGCCCGAGCCCGCTCAGCACGTCGTCGTGCAGCGCTCGAGCCAGGTCGTCGGCTCGGAGGTGAACGTCGATGGTGAGCGTCGACGGGGTGGTCATCTGGTTCTCCAGTTCAGGCATCGCGAGCGCAACGGAAGCCGGCGAAGATCTGCCGACGGATGGGGAAGTCCCAGTTGCGGAAGGTCGTGCGGATGGCGCTCGGATGCACGCCCCAGCTCCCACCCTTGAGCACCTTGTACTCCGAGCCCCAGAACACTTCGGAGTATTCCCGGTAGGGGAAAGCCTCGAAACCCGGCCAGGGAACGAGGTCGGACGCCGTCCACTCCCACACGTCGCCGATCATCTGGTGGCAGCCGTAGGGGCTCACGCCGTCGGGGTACGAGCCTACCGCAGCCGGTGAGAACAAGTGCTCGCCGCCGAGGACCAGGTTGGCGTGGCGCGCTTCGGGCGGGGCGTCACCCCAGGGATAACGGCGCTTGGTAGCCGATATCGGGTCCCACGACGCGGCCTTCTCCCACTCGGCTTCGGTGGGAAGGCGCTTGCCCGCCCAGCGGGCGTAGGCGTCAGCCTCGTACCAGCACACATGCTGCACCGGCTGGTCGAGTGGCAGGTCCTCTTCCCAGCCGAAGCGATTCCGTGTGACCGTCGTACCTGACCGCCCGTCGCCGAACCCTTGCCAGAACTGGGGATGCCGGAGATCGGCCTCCTGGCGCCAGGCCCATCCGGCGGTGCTCCACCAGCGAGGATCGCGATAGCCGCCCGCCTCCACGAACTCGAGATGCGCCCCATTGGTGACCGGCGTGGTGTCGATGAAGAACGCCGGGAGATCGACCTCGTGGGCCGGGCGCTCGTTGTCGTAGGCCCAAGGCTCGACGCTGGTACCCATGAGGAAGGGCCCGGCGTCGATGAGCACCTCGGCCGGGAGCCGATCGGCGGGAGTGGAGCCGGACAGAAGGAGCTCAAACGACGGGCCCGGCCTCGGCACCGGCAGCACAGGCCGATATCCCGGTGCGGCCATCAACTGCAAGGTCGCAAGCATCGTCTCGGCGTGCTGATGCTCGTGCTGAATCACCATCCCGTAGACGAACCCGTCGCGCAGCAGGTGAGCCTCTCCGTCGAGGGCACCTCCGTGGAGAAGCTCGAGCGCCCGCTCCCGAACATCGGACAGATACTGCCGGGCCGACTCCGGTCCGAGCAGCGGCAGTGCCGGACGATCGCGGCGGGGATGCCGGAACGCGTCATAGACGTCGTCGTGCTCGGTGCCGACCCCGGGCCCGCCCAGACCCCGAACGAGCCACTGGTCTTCGTAGTTGCCGATGTGGGCGAGATCCCAGACGAGTGGCGACATCAGCGGGGAGTGCTGGGCCGTGAGCGCATGGTCCGTCAGGGGATCGAGCAGCGCCAACGTGCGCCGTCGGGCCCCGGCCAGCTCGTCGGTGATGTTCTCGACCAGAGCGGCCGTAACGTCGTTCGCGGCATGGAGCTCCGGGAGGGCGGTCACGCGACCTCCCCGACGGCACCCCGACCGAAGAGCATCGACGGTGCGACGGGGACTCGGCCGGAAACCCGGTCGAGCGTGTCGTCGGCCGGGCAGCGACCCCGAGCGGAATAGTGATCGAGGTACTGCGAGCACAGGGCGACGAGCGACGCCTCGACGTGATTGCGCTCCATAGCTTGGATGGCGGCCACGAAACAGGTGACGGCCGACCGGGCCAGCCCCGGATGGCCGAGACCGTCACGGCCGGCGTCGCACCAGAGTCCACCGGTGGTTCGTGTGGCCTGATCGGCCTCCGCGGCCGCCAACGGATCCTCGATCAGCGTCGTGGTCACCGCTGCGGCGACCTGCCACCAGGGCGACGGGAGGGCGTCGAGATAGCGGATCTCCAGCCAGCCCTTGGGCCGGACGGGTGGGAAGAGGGTCGAGAGGTGGTAGTCGAGATCGTCGACCGTGGGATGACCGAGCTCGTGGCCGTCGGTGATCCAATCGACGAACCGCAGCGGGGTGATGATGGGCACGTAGGTGTCGGGCGTGGTGCGGATGCACATGACCCGGGCCGAGAGCGCATAGTCGAGCCACGCTTCGCGCCCACCGGACGCGCCGACCGGGCGAGTGCGGCTGGGGTCGATGGCCCACCAAACTGCGGAACGGGTCGAATGCCAGCCCGTGGGACGGCCGCCGGCCAGTGGGGAGTTGGCGAAGGTAGCGATCAGCGTGGGTCCAAGTTGCTGCGCCAGGCGCCAGCGCCGCTCGGCCTCGGTGTGATCGCGACCGTTGTCGAGGTTCACCTGGATGGAACCCGTCCGGCTCATCATCCAGCGACCGGCCGTGCCCCCCGAATCGAAGAAGGCCTCCATGGCGTCGTAGCGCGGAGCGCGGAGTTGGCGATGAGGCTGGCGGACCGGATCGACACCGGCTCCGATCAGCGAACACCCGTCGAGGGCCAGGGCATCGGAGACAGCGGCGGAGTCGGCTGCCATCACCCGACACGCCGCTCCCACCCCACGATGGGGTGGTGAGCTCAACTCGACCTGCCCGCCGGGCTCGTAGGTGATTCGACTGCCCCCTGGGAGCGGCCCGTGAGCTTCGAGACGCGCTTGCAGTCGATCGAGGTCGACGACGGCCATGGGATCGGCGTCGGAGAACACGTGCCATTCGCACTCGAGCCCGACCGAGCCCGACGCCACGGCGCTGAAGCAGCTCTGCCAGATGTGGTCTCGGGCGACGGTGACGGTGAGGGCTCTCGAAGGGCACGGCATGGCGGTCACTCCTGGGTTCCCATCGGCTGGTGAGCCCGGCGGGACTCGATGACCTTCCAGAGCAGTGATGGGGCCCTGGTCGTCGTCTCGATCATTGTCGTGTCGTCCCTCGTTCGGTGCTCGGCGTTCCTGCGGATGCAAGCCCAGCTCGGAGCGGACATCGCCTGTGACGTTCTACCCCGCCGCGCTCACTGATGGAAGGGCGGATCTCGTAGCAACGCTGAACTTTTGATGACGTGCGAGAGATATCACCACCCTGTGCCCGGACGACACCCGTATGAACCGTGACATCGGCGATGCTTCCGACGATTTCGAAGGTACTGCTCCGATCCTGCACGCTGGTCGCGGCCACCCGACCGGCGCCCAGCCCCCTCGACGGCGGTGGGACACGTTGGATCGACCTGGCTGCGGCTCCTCGCGGCCTACGGTTTGGGAGTGGACCTGGGTGAAGGGGGCGACGCAGGTACGGGAGCCGGTCTCGTCGGGGGGTCTGTCGTTCGGGTCGAGGATCGGCGTCTGATCACGGGGGCGGCCCGGTTCGTGACCGACGTGACCCCGCCCGGGCTCCTCCACGGCGTGTTCGTGCGCAGCGAGACGGCCCACGGGGTGCTGCGCACGCTCGATGCGTCCGGCGCCCTGGGCTCTCCCGGTGTCGTCGCCGTCATCGCCGGGGCCGACCTGGACACAGCCGCGATCGGGTGGCTCACCCCGTCCCCGCCGCTTGGCCTGTTCGCTCCGGCGTTCCCGGCCCTGGTCGGCATCGGCGCCAAGGTGCGCTTCGTGGGCGATCCCATCGCGTTCGTGGTCGCCGGGTCCCGGGCCCACGCCGTCGATGCCGCCGAGGCCGTCCTGGTCGAGATCGACCCGCTCGAGGCGGTGACCACCATCGCCGACGCCACCCGGGTCGACGCGCCGCTCGTGTTCGACGAGGCGGCCAGCAACGTGTGGTTCCGTCAGGTGCTCACATACGGCGAGCCCGACGACGCGTTCGCCAGGGCCATCGCCGACGGCGGCTCGATCGTGAGCGAGACCTTCCTGCAGCACCGAGTGGCCCATGCCCCGCTCGAGGGCCACGCGGGGACCGCCGACTTCACACCCACGACAGGGGAGCTGGTCTACCGGACAGCGAACCAGAACCCGCACGCGCTCCGGCACCATCTGGCGGCCATCCTCGGCATCGGCGTGCACCGGGTACGGGTCGTGTGCGCCGACATCGGAGGGTCGTTCGGCCAGAAGGCCTACCCGCATCGGGAGGACGTGGTGGTCTGCGCGGCCAGCCGCCTCCTGGGCCGGCCCCTCACCTGGATCGCCGATCGCCGCGAGAACCTCGTCGCTGGCGGCCACGCCCGTGACGACGAGGTCGAGGTTGCTCTCGCGGTCTCGGCACGCGGCGACCTGATCGCGGCGCGAGTGCGCATGACGGTCGACGCCGGCGCGTACCCCCTCGTGACCCTTCCGGCCACCGCGTACGCCATGATGGCCCGGGCCCTGTTCCCCAGCGCGTATCGCTTGTCGCACATGAGCTTCGAGTCGGTCGTGGTGGCCACCAACAAGGCCAGCATCGTCGCGTACCGGGGGCCGTGGGCCGCCGAGACCGGGGCCCGCGAGCGCCTGCTCGACATCGTGGCCGGCCGATTCGAACGAGACCCCGTCGAGTACCGATTGGCGAACCTGTGGACCGACCACGAGCTGCCCCGGCCCATGGCCACCGGCCCCGATCTCGTGGGCATCACCGTGCGGCGCACCCTCCTCGACGCCGTCGAGCACATCGACCTGACCGGATTCCGGCGGATGCAGGACGAGGCCCGCCAGGCCGGGCGCTGGCTGGGGATCGGGTTCTGCTGCTCGATCGAGGCCTCGCCCGGACCGGCCAACTTCGGTCTGGCGCTCGGTGCCGGCGCGTCGCCCCGAGGCCATCAGCAGGCCGATGCCCGACTCGAGACCGACGGCACGGTGAGCGTGTTCACCAGCCAGCAGCCCCATGGGCAGAGCCACGAGACGACCCTGGCCCAGCTTGCGGCCTCTGAGCTGGGGCTGGCACTCGACCAGGTACGTGTCGTCCACGGTGACACCTCGACGACCCCGTTCAACATGGTGGGAACGGGCGGCAGCCGAGCCGCGACCATGGCCAGCGGCGCAGTCGTCGGCGTGGCTCGGGCGCTGCGCGACGTGATCGTCGAGATCGCTGCCCATCGCTTCGAGGCTCCCGTGGGAGACATGGCGTGTGCCGCCGGACGGGTCTTCGTGCGCGGCGTTCCCGCCCGATCGCTGTCGTTCGCCGAGGTGGCCCAGATCGCCTATTTCCGCCGATCGGAGCTGCCACCAGGCATGGTCCCGCGTGTCGAGGCCAGTTTCGACTTCACCCCCGACGGCGGCGGCTGGACCCAGGCGTCGCACACCTGCACCGTCGAGGTCGATGTCGAGACCGGACGGGTCTCGGTGCTCCGCTTCGTGACCGTGCTCGACGTCGGAGCGATGGTCAACCCGGCGATCGTGGCCGGCCAGGTGCACGGCGGGGTCGTGCAGGGCCTGGGCCAGGTGCTCCTCGAGTCGGCCGGCTACGGGCCCGACGGCCAGCCGCTGGCCACGACCTTCGCCGACTACCTGCTCCCGAGCGCGTCCGAGGTCCCGTCGATCGAGGTCCATCACGTGTTCGGGCCGGCACTGGCCGACATCGACTTCCGCGGCGTGGGCGAGTGCGGTGCCGTCGGGGCCCCCGCGGCGCTCGTCAACGCCGTGGCCGACGCGCTCTCACCTCTCGGCGTCCACATCACCGAGCAGCACCTCCCACCGGCCCGGGTACGCGCCCTCGTGGAGTCCGCTCGTCCGACGGCCGCTGGAACCGCGTGAGCGCCGGAGCGCTGCCTGGCCACGCCGGACCTTCGACGAAACGGTGCTGGCCCCTCCCGACCCGTTCGGTACACTGCCGGCTTGGTCAACGGGACGTAGCGCAGCATGGCTAGCGCGCAGCGTTCGGGACGCTGAGGTCGCGGGTTCGAGTCCCGCCGTCCCGACCAAGCACCACGAGCACCCTGGTCAGGGGCCCACCCGTTGGGCCCCTGACCCGCGTCTCGGGCCGTCGCGAGGCAGAGCTTGCCGGAGCAGCTCGGGTCCCACTGGGCTGAGCGTCGATCGAGCGTCGTCCCCGAAATCCGTGAGTTCGGGCCTATCGCGATGTTGATGCACCAGCTGGGGCGCAGGCGCGGCCTGCTGCGCGACCATGCCCAACCGGCGAGTCCCAGGAGCGCTGCGCATTCATCGCGATAGTCCGAAATTCCACAATTCGCGTCTGCCGACGCGAGCGACCCAGGGCACGTTCATGGCCAGCACGGAACCCATCCGACGGGCCGCAAGACTCGGCGTCGTCGTCATGGTGTCCCTGTGACGCCGGACGCCCGACAGGTCACGAAGCCGTCCCTCCCAACCCGCGGCCCGCCTTGGCGGTCGAGCAGCGTCGGGAGCGGCCGTAGGCTGGAGGCATGGGCCGCGACCGGAGCTCCAGGCTCACACGATGACAGTTCGTTCACTCGCGCCCTATCTACCGCGGATCGCTCGCGAATGGCTCGACTCGGCGATGAGCGACGAGCTGCACCGCCGGATCGTTGGCTCGGTCGTGTTCGTCGACATCTCCGGGTTCACGGCCATGTCGGAACGTCTCGGCAAGCTCGGCAAGGTCGGCGCCGAGCACGTCACCGAGCTCATCGGGACCTGCTTCAGTCGCCTGCTCGCCGACGCCTACGACTACGGGGCCACGCTGCTCAAGTTCGGCGGCGACGCGCTCCTGCTGTTCTTCTCGGGGCCCGACCACGAACGCAGGGCAGCCGCTGCGGCGCTGGAGATGCGTTCGGCCCTGCGCGAGATCGGCCGGTTCTCGACCGAGGCCGGGCTGGTCACATTGCGCATGACCGCAGGTGTGCACAGCGGCGAGTTCGACTTCTTCCTCGTCGGGGGATCGCATCGAGAGCTGATGATCGCCGGACCGACGGCCACCGCGGCCGAGGCCGTCGAGGGCGCAGCCAGCACGGGGCAGATCGTCGTGAGCCACGCGACCGCTGCAGCGCTCGCTCCTCGCAACCTCGGTGCCGCGATCGGTCCCGGGCGCCTGCTTCGCGGCGTCGTCGAGGGCACCCGGCGGAGCGGAGTGGAGTTCTACGACGCCCGGGCCGACCTGAGCGCTCTCGTGCCCGTCGCCCAACGTTTCGTGATCGCCGGCGCCGATGCCCATCCGGAGCACCGCCGAGTCACCGTGGCGTTCATGCACTTCTCGGGCTTCGACGACGTGCTCAGCCGATCGGGGCCCGACCATGCCGCGAAGCTGCTCGACGAGCTGATGCGGATCGTGCAGGAAGCGATCGACCCCCGTGGGGTGTGCTTCCTCAGCTCCGACCTGGCGCCCGACGGCGGCAAGATCATCCTCACCGCCGGAGCGCCGACCGCTCACGGCGACGGTGAGGAGCAGATGCTCCTCGCCGTGCGCGAGGTGATCGAACGCGCACCCACGATCCCTGTCCGCATCGGTGTCAACACCGGCGACGTGTTCGCCGGAGAGATCGGCACGATCCACCGCCGCAACTACACGGTCATGGGCGACGCCGTGAACCTCGCCGCACGAGTGATGTCGAAGGCCCGTCCCGGTCAGATCCTGGCCACGCGCTCGGCGCTCGACCCTCCGCGCACGCTGTTCGAGACCGAGATGCTCGAGCCGTTCCTCGTCAAGGGGAAGCGGCGGCCGGTCACGGCGTACACGGTTGGTCGGGCGCGCGGCGTGCGCACCGACGTGGCGGCGAGCGACCTGCCGATCGTCGGCCGTGATGGTGAGCTGGCCCGAATCGACGTCCTCGTCGAACGCCTGGCCCAGCGCTCGGGCAGCCTGCTCGAGCTCGTGGGCCAACCGGGCTCGGGCAAGAGTCGCCTGGTCACCGAGCTCGAACGGCGAGCGGCTCCGGTGGCGATGCTGCGGGTGCAATGCCGGCTCTACCAGGCGGCAACGGCCTACTTCCCGTTCCGTCAACTCCTCGCCGGGCTCCTCGGCATCAACGAACTCGACACGGGCGGCACGGGCGACACGGGCGAAACCGCGGCGCTCGACCGTCTGAACCGTGTCGTCGACGAGAGGGCCCCACACCTGCGCCCCTGGATGCCGCTGCTGGCGATCCCACTCGGGCTCGACCTCGACGACACCGCCGAGACGGCCGCGCTCGACGACCAGTTCCGCAAGCGCCACTTGGAAGACGTCACGGTGGAGCTGCTCGGCGCGCTCATCACGGAGCCGACGGTCGTCTGCTTCGAGGACGTGCACTGGATGGACGACGCTTCGAGCGATCTCCTGCGGGCCATCGCCCGGACGAGTTCCCGGCGGCCCTGGCTGTTCTGCGTGACCCGCCGCCCCACGACGACCGGCTTCGTGCCCGACACACCCGACCCGTGGGAGACGGCCGACATACGGGAGACGGCCGCAGCCGTCGAGACCACGGTCACGGGCGAGCCCGTTCGCATGGAGCGCATCGAGGTCGAGCCCCTCGACGAACATGCCTCGGCCGCGCTCGTGGTGGCGGTGACCGGCTCGCAGCCCCTCGCCAAGCATGTGGTGCAGGCACTGGTGGAACGGGCCGATGGCAATCCGCTGTTCCTCCTCGAGCTCCTCAACGCGTTGCGCGACGGCGGCGACGTCGACGCCCTGCCGAGCACGATCGAGGGATTGATCACCGCTCGTATCGACAGGCTCCCGCCCCACGACCGTTCGCTGCTGCGTCACCTCTCGGTGCTGGGCGCGGGTTTTCGGGCCGAGTACGCCAGCGCGGTCAACGCCCAGGGTGAGCCGCTCTCGGCGAGATCGCTCCGGCGGCTCGGGGAGTTCCTCACGGTCGACCGGTCGCGCTGGGTCACCTTTCGCCACGCGCTCGTGCGTGACGTGGCCTACGGCGGCCTCCCCTACGGGACCCGTCGCCACCTCCACGGGCGAGTGGCCGACTCGATCGTCGCGGCCGAAGGGACCCGGCCCGAGAACCAGGCAGCCTTGCTGTCGCTGCACTACCTCAACGCGCAGCGCTACGACGAGGCCTGGCGCTACTCGGTGCTGGCCGGCACGGCCGCGCGTGAGGTCTCGGCCAACATCGAGGCCACGAGCCTGTACGAACGGGCATTGCGGGCCGCGCGACACCTCCGCGATCTGCCGACGTCCGAACGGGCCGCGGTCCTCGAAGCCCTGGGTGACGTGCAGGACCTCGGGGGTCTCTACGACGGGTCCCGACGGTCGTACGCCGCGACCCGGAGCCTGCTCGATGGCGACCGCCTGGCGACGGCCCGGGTCGAGTTGAAGCAGGCGTTCGTGGCCGAGCGCCGGGCCCGCTACCAGGAAGCCATTCGGGCCATCAGACGGGCCGAACGCACCCTCGCTGGCGTCACCGACCCCGAAGCCGACCGCCTGCGATCGCAGCTCTCGGTGTGGTTCGCCGCGATACGGGCCGCGCAGGGGCGCATGGAGGAGGCCCGCCTCGCAGCGAGCGTCGGTGTCGAGCGGGCCGAAGCGTCGGGCGACGATCAGGCCCTGGCTCGGGGTCTGCTGGTGCTCGAGTACGCGGAGTCGGCGCTGGGCCGCTCCCGCAGCCCGGGCGGAGCGGCCCGCGCGCTCGAGATCTACACGACCACGGGCGACCTGGTGGGCGAGGCGGTGGCGGCGAACACCCTCGGGGCCTACGCCTATTTCGACGGGCGTTGGACCGAGGCCATCGCCTGGTACACGCGGGCTCGGGCGGCCCGGGTGAAGACGGGCGATCCGGTGAACACCGCCTTGGGCGACGCCAACATCGCCGAGATCCTGGCCGACCAGGGCCGGTTCGCCGAGGCCGAGGAGCTGCTGCGCGATGCCGGCGCCGTGTGGACCGCAGCCGGCGATCTCTGGGGACGGGCGTTCGTGCAACGCTTGCAAGGTCTCGTCGCCGCTCGGTCAGGCCGGGTCGGGGAGGCGGCACAGCTCCTCGCCGAGGCCCGGAACGCCTTCTCCCAGATGGGGGCCGGGCCCGATGTGGCCGCCACCGACGCGGTCATCGCCGAGGCGCTCGTCTGCGAAGGTCGCGGCGCCGACGCGCTCGCCGTGCTCGACCGGGTGAGCGCGGCCGGTGCCCTCGACCAGCTCGCGCCCACATGGCACCGGCTGCGCGGCCTCGCGCTCGTCCTCACGGGTGACGTCGAGTCGGCCCGGGCCGAGCTGGAGGCGGCGCTCACCGTCGCCCGCGAGCACGACAGCGATCACCAGATCGCCCTGGCCCTCGATGCGCTCGTGCAGCTCGACGGGAGCCTCCACATCAGCCCGGCGCCCGGCCGACGCGACGAGGCGGCGGAGATCTTCCGCCGCCTCGATGTGATCGCCCCGCCGGTGCATCCCCTCCAGCCCCGCTGAGGGCTGGAGGGTCACCGGTCAACGGAACTTGATGCCCGGGTCGGCGGCGAACTTCACGTAGTAGAACGTGCCGCCCTTGAGCGTGGGCCCGATGATCTTGCACGGAAGCTGCTCGGTCCGGGTGAGGACGTTGTACAAGCAGCTGCGCGTCACCTTCACGTCGTCGATGTAGACGGCGGCCTTCCAGAACGGCGTCGACACCGCCGGAGCCGTCACCACGAACAGCTCCGCCCGGCCCAGCGCTCCGGGCGCGGGGAACAACACGTCGTAGGCGGTCACACAGTTCACCCCGGCACAGGCGTTGGGTGCGGTGGTGGCTGCTCGGAGGCCGACCGTCTTGAAGATGTTGGTGCCCCGGAACGTGGCCGTCGACACGGTGCGGTCGCTGGCCGTGGCCGTGCACGGCGTCACCACGGCACAGTCGACCACCACGGTTGCCACCTGCACGGTGTTGCAGTCAGTGACGAAACCGAGCGCCGTGTCGGCACCACGAGCGGTCACACAGATCGTGTGGCTTCCACTGGCCAACGTCACGCTCGTGGTGTACGAGACCGCTACTGGTCCGGGCAACGGCAGAGCCGGGACCGCGACCACCGGAGACGCAGGTCCTCCGTCGACGGTGATCTCGAGCGAGGTCAGGGTTGACACGACGGCCTGGCCGAGAATCAGTGTTGGGAGGGTCGACAGGTCGGTGACCGCGGTACATGTGCCGGTCGGAGAACCCAATGCCGCCACGGCGGTCAACGAGAGCGCACCGGTCCCGCAGCTGGCTCCGGAACCCACGGCGAAGGTCCGAACGACGCTGGGGCTGAGCGTTCCGGCGCCGGGAAGGGTGCCTCCTGCGGTGTCGTCGCCATCGGAGAGGAACACGATCGTCTTCACTGAGGCGGACGAGGCGGTCAGGACCCTGGTGGCCTCCGTCACCGCGGCCACGAAGCTCGTCCCACCCCCGGGCATCAGCAAGTCGACCGCCGACGCAATGGCTGGCCCCGGAACTGTGAGCAACTGCTCCACGCCGCTGGGGTCGAAGTCGACGGCTGCAGCGCCGCCAGCCAGGTTCCCGCTGAACGCCACGACTCCCGAGTTCAGCACCGGCGATGTGGTCAACGCCGCGGCGGCGTTGACGGCCTTCACGGCCTCTTTCTCACAGACCAGGATGATGTCGATCCCCGGGTCGGCGTTGCAGTTCACACCCGCGGATCCGGTGGTACTGCCCGAGACGTCGATCACATAGACAATCGTCTGGTTCTTGACAGCGGTCGCGGTCCCGACCGAGGCGGTCCCGCTCACGGCGACGGGGCCCGCGGGCACGATGGCGCCGGTGACCGGCGTGGCGATCTCGACCGAGATCGACGTCCCACCGGGGAGCGAACCCGTGTCGGCGAGGGCCGGGGTGAGGCCGACCAGCATGGCCAAGGCGGCCGTGAACACGGCGACTTTCTTCATTCTCTCTCCCTGTTCGCCACTCGAAACTTCAACCCTGCGCCCGTATTTGCGCGCGTACAGTATCAACGCGACCGCGCGAGCGCTCGTTCCCCATCATGACCCACCACCGCAATTGCCCCGCAACGAGCGAGGCACGGCGTCAGATGCCGTACAGCTCGGCGCAGTTGTCGTGGACGATCCGGCGGACGAGATCGGCGGGAATGCGCTCGAAGATCTCGCCCACGATCTTGCGGCTGTGCGGCCACGTGGTCTCGGAATGCGGATAGTCGTTCGACCACATGATGCGCTCGGGTCCGCAGGCACGCACGCTGTCGATGCCATGGGGATCCTCCATGAACGTGAACCACACCTGACGTTCGACGTAGGCCGACGGCAGCTCGGGCAGATGGGTGTCGGTCCAGTACCGGTGCTTCTCGTACACGTGGTCGATGTAGTGCTTCCAGAATGGGATCCACCCGATCTGGGCCTCCACCGACACCAGCTTGAGCTCGGGATGCGCAGCCAGCACGCCGCCGAACACGAAGTGTCCCAAGGTGATGGGCATCTCGAACTTGGTGCTCACCACATGGTTCATGAACGAATCGCCCCGCCCGGGGGTGGGGGTGATCGAGCGACGGGTGCCGGCGCTCACGTGCAGATGGGCCGGCCAGCCCAGGCCGATCAACTCGTTCCACAGCGGGGCCCAGCGCTCGTCGCGCCACTCGCCCTCGCTGGGGGTGTGGGCGATGAGCGCGCCCCGCAGCCCCCGGGCGGCGCTGTCGCGCACCTCGGCGATGGCGTCGTCGGGATCGTCGCAGGGGATGACGGCCATCCCGATGAGCCGGGCCCGGTCGTGGGAGCAGAAGTCGGCCAGCCACCGGTTGTAGGCGGTGAAACCGGCCCGGGTGAGGCGCGGGTCGCTGCTGGGCAACGGCGCATCGGCGACCGCACCGAAGAGCACCTCGGCCGAGACCCCGTCGAGGTCCTGGTCGTCGAGACGAGCGGCCGGATCCCAGCCGCCCGGGCGCACGTCGCTGAAACGCCGGATCGTCGAGGTGTACTCCTCGGGTCGACGCCCGCCCAGCGACGACAGGCTGGCGATGGGCTTGCGCCGTCCCTCGAAGACCTCGTGGTCGGCCTCGTCGGTGCGCTCGACCCGGGGGGCCCGCTCGCGGAACTCCTCAGGCAGATACTGCGCCCACATCTCGGTGGGCGGATTCACATGCGAATCCGCGGAGACGAGCCGATCGATCGAAGCCGTCATTGCTGTCTGCTCTCGCTGCACACGGACGGAACGGGCCTGCGGTCGAAGCCTACGTTGCCCTCCACGGTCGGGAAACTCAAGCCTCGAACAGAGCGACGCGGTCGGACTCCCGGGGTTGGCGACGGGTACGGAGCGGGCTGAGCGGGGCGTCGACCATCAGGAAGCGGTGGGTGCGCCTGACCCAGGTTCGCGCCTGGGCCCGCCACACGCGCAGGTCGGCGGCGGCGTCGAGGGCGGCCTCGAACGCGGCCCAGGTCGTCCAATCGGGCAGGGCCCACAGGGCGATGCACTCGCGATCGTCGACCAGCCCGGTGCGGAAGGCGCCCACCAACGTGGCCCCGTGCGCAGCATACGCAGGGACCGCCTTCTCGGCGATGGCGTCGAGCAATCGTTGGCTGGTGCCCGGCTCCACGTCGTAGATCTCGTGCAGATACAGCTCACCGTTCACCCCGGCGGCGGTGAGCTCGGCGATCGACGGGCTGAAGTCGGCGGCCACCAGCACCCGGTCCCATCCGCCGGTGCGCAGGGTTTCGGCGGCGGCCCACCATGCGGCCAGTGACGGATCCTGCAGCGTGGGATGGTTGAACTCGATGCGGAAGTTCTCGCCCAGGTGCTGCCAATCGCGGTACTCCCACAGGTTCACCACCTCGGGCCAGCGACCGGTCGAGCCCACGGTGCCCCAGATGCCGAAGCACTGCTGGTCCCGCTCGCGCTGGCCGATCGGCGACCAGTTGGCCGTGATGTGCTGGAAGTACTTGGCCCGATTGTGTCCGGTGACGTAGACGAGCTCGTGGATGTAGACGCGCGGCATGCCAGAACGTACCCGAGGAGCCGGCGGATGCGCCGCCCCCGCCGGGCGCGGGTGAACCGCCCGTCGATCAGCGCTTCGTGGCGACCGGCGTCACCTCGATGTGGAGCGCCTTGAGCGACCGCAGGAAGTAGCTCGGCGCGATCCCGAAATCGTTGGCGCCCTCGACGAAGCGCATCGACTCGACCCGGTCGGTGAGCGCCCGGAAGCCCCAGTAGAGCTCACGACGAGCCAGCGGCGCTCCGAGACAGAAATGCGTGCCGAACCCGTAGGCCAAGTGGCTCTTGGCCCGCGGTCGATCGAGGTCGACCTTGTCGGCGTTGGGGAACTCGCGCTCGTCGCGATTCGCCGCCGCGAAACGGAGGTTGACGATCGAGCCTGCCGGCATGGTCACCCCGTGCAGCTCGACGTCGACGGCCAGCTCGCGCAGCAGTCCCTGGACCGGGCCCTCGACGCGCACGACCTCCTCGATGAACACCGGGATGTGCTTCTCGGGATCGGCCTTGAGCGCCTGCCAGAGGTGCGGCTCCTCGATGAGAATCTGCACCCCGGCCGAGAGCGCATTGGTCGTCGTCTCCGAACCCCCGACGAACAGGTCGGCCATCATCTCGGAGTGCAACTCGTTGTCGTTGAGCGGGCGGCCCCACTCGGGGATCTCCCGGTTCACGAGGTCGCTCAGCACGGTCTCCTCCGGCTCCTTGCGGAGACGCTCGAAGATCGGCTGAAAGTACTGCTGGGCCTCGATCTCCTGCTCGACCGACCAGACCCGCTCCTCGTCGGTCTGCATCAGGCCGAGCCGCTGCACCCAGGCGTCGGTCCAGGCCTTGATCCGCATCATGTCGCCCTCGGGCACACCCATCTGCTTGCCGATCGTGTACAGCGGCAGCGGGATGGCGAAGGCCTGCACCCAATCGCAGCGGCCCTCGTCGATGAAGGCGTCGATGAGGCGATGGGCCAGCCCTTCCACGTACGGGTCGAGCAGCTTGATGCGGCCGGGTCGGAAGGCATGGTCGAACATCCGCCGCAACTGGTCGTGCTCGGCGCCGTCGTAGGCGTCGAGCGTGGCCGTGGGCGTCCAACCCTGCTCCTCGTAGAGCCGGGCGATGTGCCGATCGGTGGCCGCCGCCTCGTCCATCTTGCGGATCTCTTCGGGGTCGGTCGGGCGCACGGCCTTCTCGGTCATGCCCGCTGCGCTGCCGACCCGGTTGGTGTAGCGGGCCGTATCGACGAGCGCGTTGCGGATGTCCTCGTGGCGGGTGAGCACGAACATGCCGGTGGCCGGGTCCTGCCAGACGGGGGCCTCGTCGCGCAACGTCTGGTACGCCGGGTACGGGCAGTCGTTGGTTGCCGGATCGAAGAAACTGATCTGGTCGGCGGTCTCGGGCATCGCTCCCCCTCACGAAACATCGGGCTTTCGCGGACCCTACCAAACGATCGTTTGGGCGTGCTCGGCCTGTGAAGTGGAGCCGGCGACTCGTCCTCAGGCGGCGACTATCCAACCGTCCGCGGGAGGGGCGCCGGGTACGGTGTCCCCATGCTCCTCGACGAGATTCGTGCATCGATGACGGCGGCCATGAAACGGCGCGACGACCTCACCGTGTCAACGTTGAGGATGACGCTGGCCGCGATCAAGGCGGCCGAGGTGTCGGGCAAGGAGGCGCACGCGCTCACCGACGACGAGGTCCTCGCCGTGATCGCCAAGGAAGCCAAGAAGCGCACCGAATCGGCCGAGGCCTTCAAGGCCGCGGGGCGAGCCGAGCTCGCGGCCAAGGAGCGAGCCGAGGCCGAGATCCTGGGCGCCTATCTTCCCACGGCACTGAGCGCCGACGAACTGGAAGCGATCGTGGCCGAGACCCTGGCCGACGGAGGATTCACGGCCATGGCCCAGATGGGTCAGGCCATGAAAGCCGTCAACGCCAAGGTCGCCGGCCGAGCCGAAGGCAAGACCGTCGCCGATCTCGTGAAGTCCCGCCTCGCAACCTGAACCAACCACGAGCGAATGGCACGGCTCGGGCATCGCCTCCGGTGACGGCCGTCATGCTGAAGAACTCACAGAACGCTTGCGTGTGCGTCGCGGAGCCGCAGGTCGGCGTCGCGAAGGCGCTCGGCCAGTCCTTTGAGGATCCGCCGGGTGAGGTCGCAATCGACCGCGAGAAGCATGGTGAACTCGGGGCCCGTCAGCGCCTCGACGACCAAGTCGCTCGTGGCGGTGACGGTTGCCGTGCGGGGACCGCCCGCGAGCACCGAGATCTCGCCCACGAAGTCCCCGGAGCCCAACGTGCGGATCACTCGGTCGCCGATCGTCACATCGGCCGTTCCCTCGACGATGATCAGGAGCTCGTGCCCGATCTCGCCTTCGCGCATCAGCACATGCCCGGCTTTGACGTGGGTCTTGGTCATGAGGCTGTCGAACTTCTTGAGGTCGTGTGTGGAGCACGACTGGAACAGCGGGATGGATGCGAGTTGGTGGTCGACGTGTCCTCGATGCATGGTGACCTCCACATGCTGGTGGTTCTGCCGGTGGTGCTGGTGGCACCGGCTCACCGACCAGTATGCGCTCGCGTCAGCCGCTCTGGAAGGGGTCTTCGAGCGCGAGAAAAGCCCGCGTGGAGTGCCCACATGCGTCGGTGATTGCGGTCGGCTGCGATGAGCGCGCCGGTGTCGTAGACGGAACAGACGGACACGGGCGGACACGGGGGGCCGACGTGAGCAGGCCAGACGGATTCAGCCGGACGTGGGCGCGCCACGCTGCCTCGAAATGCGTCAATAGGCGTCGGGATCGGCTTGCACAGCCGCGGGGACGGGATGGCGGTAGAGGCGGGAGGCGTTCTCCCACGTGATCATGCGTACGGCGTCGGCCGGCAGATGGCCGATCTCGCGCTCGATGACGGCCTGCGTGCGGGGCCACGTGGAATCGCAATGCGGATAGTCGCTCTCGAGCAGGATGTGGCCGGTGCCGATGCGGTCTCGCTGGTCGAACGACGACGGGTCTTCCACGGCGCAGAACCAGAAGTTGCGCTGCATCACCTCGGCCGGCGTGAGATCGAAGGTCCACGTGCCGTACATGGCGTGATAGCCGAGCATGTGGTCGAGCCGGTCGAGGAGCCCGGCCACCCAGCCGATCCCGCCCTCCGACATGCAGATCTTCAGCTCGGGGAAGCGCACCGGATACAGCGAGTAGAGCCAGTCGACCGCAGCGAACATGGCGTAGCCGAAGAACAGCACGCCGGTGACGTCGGGCGGCGCGTCGTCGGTGGTTGTGGGTGACGCCCCCGACGAGCCGATGTGCAGGTTGATCACCGTGCCGGTCTCGGCGCAGGCCTCGATGAACGGGTCCCAGTACCCGCTGTGCAGGGTGGGGAACCCATGCGCCGCTGGCGATTCGGGGAAGGTGACGGCCTTGAAACCCCGCTCGGCGTTCTCGCGGATCATCGATGCGGCCACGTCGGCGTCGAGGAGCCACGGAATCTGGCAGGGGATCATCCGCTCCGGGTGCCGACCGCACCAGCCCTCGAGATGCCAGTCGTTCCAGGCCCGAACCGTGGCCATGGCGAGCTCGCGGTCGGGGGTGAGCAACGCAAAGCGCTGACCGGCGAAGCCGGGGAGGAACGACGGGAAGTTCACCGACGCGTAGATGCCATTCAGGTCCATGTCGGCGACGCGGGCATCGACGTCCCAGGCGCCACGGCGCATCTCGTCGAAGCGCACGGGCTCGAAACCGAACTCCTCGACCGGCCGGCCCACCACGGCGTTGAAGCCCACGTTGGGGAGCTCCTGACCGTCGTAGAGCCAGGCCTGGCTCCCGTCCGGCCGCTCCACGATGCGCGGCGCCCGGTCGGCGAAGCGCACCGGTACCCGTCCGGCGAAGGTGTCGGGGGGCTCGACCACGTGATCGTCGGCCGAGATCACCGTGTAGCGCCGGGCCGCCCGCTCGGGCTCGGGCAGGAAGGTGACCGTGCGGGCGTCACCGGTACGGGCCTTGGTGAACGAGAGATCGCCGGCCAGATCATCGATCGAACGCATGACGTGTTCCTCGCTTCGTCGGCGATCGGGTCGCTCGGTGCCTTCAGGGGCCTCGGAGCCCTCAGGCTCCGGCGGCGACCGAGCCGACCGGCGCGGCGATCGGCGCGGGGACCGCCGGCACCCCGGCCAAGATGCGCTTGACCGTGCGCCGCAACGTGCCCGGGTCGAAGGGCTTCACCAGGTAGTGCTCGACGGATGCCCGGCCGGCGAGGAAGACGTCGGCCTGACGGTCGAGCAGCATCAGGAGCTGGACCTCGGGGGCCCGACCGGCCGAGGCCTCGAGCTGGAGGTCTTTCACCACGGCGAAGCCGCCCATGTTGCCGATCTGGAGGTCGGCGATGACGAGGTCGGGTCGACGGGCGACGACGGTCGGGGTGACGGCCGCACCGTCGAACACGTCGATCACTTCGAAGCCCGGGCTCACGAGCGAAGCCCGCACGTCGTCGTGGACCCAATGCGCGTCGGCAGCGACGAGAATCAGCGGCATGGGCCCAGTCTAATGGGACTCGACCGCCGAAGTGAGAGGCTGGTTCCGAGCCGCTGGCCGGTGAGCACTGAAGCCACCAGGAACTTGATTCCTACTACTACTAGCATTCGGCAATGAGCCTATCCTCCCATTGGCATCGCCATCCAGGAGTCCGCTCCGGGGAACAGCTGACCCTCGGCGAGCGGGCCGCTGACTCCATGCGAAACCGGATGGGCTCCTGGGCGTTCGTGTTCGGGGCGCTGCTGTTCCTCACCGGATGGATGATCGGCAACCGCAACGTTGGCTTCGATCCCTATCCGTTCATCCTGTTGAACCTGATCCTGTCCTGCCTCGCCGCGATGCAAGGCGCCATCCTGTTGATCGCGGCGAAACGCCAGGATCAGATCTCTTCGGAGCTGGCGGTGCACGACTACGAGACCAACGTCGAGGCGGACGAGATCGTCAAGGCAATCCACCTGCTCACCACCGAGCTCCACCAGACGATCTGCGCACCAAAGACGCCGACTTCGTGAACCTGATCGAGATCGTCGGACGATCCCTCGTCGTCTACGCCGCCGTGCTCGCTGGGCTCCGCCTCGGTGGACGCCGCGAGCTCGGCCAGCTCACCCCGTTCGACCTGGTCGTGATCCTCCTCGTCGCCAACGCCGTCCAGAACGCCATGGTCGGAGCCGACACCAGCCTCCAAGGAGGTCTCGTCTCGGCCGCGACGCTGCTGGCCGTCAATGCTGTGGTTGCCCGCCTCCGGCTTCGCAGCGTGCGAGTGCGCCAGCTCGTCGAAGGCGTCCCCGTCGTCCTCGTCCAGCACGGCGAGCTTGTCTCCGCGAACCTCCACCGCGAGGGCATCACCGAGGACGAAGTCGTCGCCGCTGTCCGCGAGCACGGAGAGATCGGCGACCTTTCCCAAGTCGAGCTGGCCGTTCTCGAGACCGACGGATCCGTCAGCGTCGTGCCGATGTCGGCCAACGTGCATCGAAGCCGTCGCCGACTCCGTCAGCGTCGGATGTGAAGCGGATGTCGCCCGATCGACACCGGACCAGAGGTCGGTTTCCCCTCGGCTGACGCTGTTGGTGGTCGCTGCCCTCGCTGCGCTCGTCGTCGTTCTCGCGAGAGAGGGGCCGGACCAAAGGCTGACGGGGCCGGTCACCGAGCGTCAGCCCCACCGACTGTGTGTCGCTCGTTCGGATCAGTTTTCCACATGCCCCCATACGACACGCGTGTAACTCACGCCGTACTGGAAACATCGCCGATCCTGGCGAGGTGATCGTCGGGATCGAGACCGATCGTGGTCTGTGGGTCACGGCGTTGGTCGCGGCGGAATATCAGGTGTACGCGATCAACCCGCGCGCGCGTCGAGGTATCGGGACCGCCACAACGTCGGTGGCGCCAAGTCGGATCCGGGTGACGCGAAGATGCTCGCCGATGTGGTCCGCACCGACCGTCACAACCACCGCCGGATCGCCGGTGACGGGGAGTCTAACCCGCGCCCGATAGCGGGTCGGGGCCGCAACGGCGCCGGCCCGCAGCGGCCGTCATTGGATCAACCCCGCGCCGTCATCGCCTCGCCAAGGCTTCAGCAGAGGTGGGAGGCGATCTCGGCGAGGGCGTCGAGATCGGCGACCTCGCGTTCGAGGACGGGCACCTCGACGACGAGGTCGGGGCTGGCCATGCGCTCCACGATGGGGGCGACGGCCGTCCGCTCGGCCCGGACCAGCTCGACGAGCGATGCCACCAGGGTGCAGGCGTCGGCCGGACCGGGTTGGTCGACCAGGTCGAGGGCCTCGGCGCGCTCTCGCCAGGTCGCGGCGATCGTGGCGAGGTCGTCGCGGCCTGTGCTCGCCGCCGCCCCCAGAAGCAGCGGATGGACCCGGTTCACGACGAGTGCGCCGATCTCGATCCCGGTGCTCCGCAGCCTGTCGGCGAAGAAACAGGCTTCTTCGACGGCGTCTGGCCGTGGTGAGGTGACGAGCACGAACCCCGTCTGATCGCTCTCGAGGAGCCGGAGCACTTCCAATGAACGGGTGCGGAACCCTTCCTCCATGCCGTCGAAGGCGCGAAAGAACGCCATGACGTCGTCGACGACGGCCGTCCCCACGACCTTGGCGACGATCTTCATGAACGCCCCGAGCGCGGCCCCGGCCGCTCGCATCGACAGGCGGGTGGGCCCCATCATCAATCGGAAGAGGCGATTGTCGAACAAGCGGACAAGGCGGTTGGGGGCGTCGAGGAAGTCGAGCGCGTGCCGTGACGGCGGCGTGTCGACAACGAGCACGTCGAACGCATCGTCGGCGTGGAGCTGGTGCAGCTTCTCCATCGCCATGTACTCCTGCGTACCCGACAACACCGTGGAGATGTTGCGGTACAAGCGGTTGGCGAGGATGCGCTCGCCCTGATCGGGGGTTGCTGCGTGGGCGATCACGAGCTTGTCGAAGGTGCTCTTGGTGTCGAGCATGAGCGCCGCCAGCGATCCGCCAGCGACGGCCGTGCCCGACGGGTCCCACAGCGACGGGTCGATGAGCGCCGGCTCGTCGGAGAGCCCGTCGAGCCCGAGCGCCGAAGCCAGGCGCTTGGCCGGGTCGATCGTCACGACCGCCACCCGACGACCCGAGCGGGCCGCGGCCAGCGCCAGTGCGGCCGCCGTCGTGGTCTTGCCCACGCCCCCGGTGCCGCAACAGACCACGACCTGCCGGGTCGACAGCAGCGTCGACAGGGGCGACGGGGGCGGCGGGGCGGCGATGCCCTCGACCGTCATGCGAGGTCGCCGGTCATGCGAGGTCGCCGGTCATACGGGTCGCCGGTCATACGAGGTCGCCGGTCATGTGAGGTCTGCGGGCAGAGCCGCCACGCCCTCGACGAAGGCGTCGGTGAGCGCCTCGAGATCGGCCGGGCCCAGCGTGGCGCCGAACCGGTACGGCAGCGGAATCTGAGCAAGCGGCAAGAGCTGCGACAACCGTTCAACCTGGACGTCCTGACGCTGGCGCCGAGCCGTCGCAAACCCGACGCTGCGTTCGACGACGGCGAGATCGGCGGCGGTCACGGCGAGGCCGGCGGCCCGGGCCCCGGCCCGGAACGACCGGGGCGGGCACGGCACCAGCGCGGGCCACAGACCGTTGACGACGACGGGTCCGAGGGCGACACCGGCCCGGTCCTCGAGGGCGAAGGCGGTCTCGACGACCTCGGCGACGGGTGTCTCCTCGGGCAGGGTGACGAGGCTCACCCGGCACCGGGTCGGGTCGGCGAGGAGGGCTGCGACATCGGCGGCCTGCTTGGCGATGGGGCCGGTCGCCATGGCGTCGAGGAGACCGACCGCCGAGGTGAGGAATGTGATCGCGTGGCCGGCAGCCGGCGCGTCGACCACGATGAGATCAGCCGTCCCGGCCTGCTCGAGCTGCTTCACCTTGCCCAGCACGAGGATGTCCTTCATCCCCGGCACCGAGGCGGCCACGACCTCGAGCGCGCCCGTCGAGCGCAGGCGCTTCGAGATCGGCTTCATGCCGTGATCGTCGAGGTACTCGACGAGAGCCTGGTCGGGCGACAGCGTCCGACCGCGGATGCCCGGCGCCAGTAGCGTCTCCTCGTACCCCAGGGCTGGCCGATCGAACAACGTGGCCAGCCACGACTTGCCCTCCACCTCGACGATGAGCACGCTCATGCCCGCACGGGCTGCGGTCTGGGCGAGTGCGGCCGTCACCGTCGTCTTGCCGACCCCGCCCTTGCCAGCGACGATCACGACCCGGGACGCCGAGCAGAACTGCTCGAGCTTCATCGGGTCCCATGCTACGGGCAGCCCTCGCCGGCTCCCGTCCCCGAGCCCACGGTACCGATGACGATCTCTCCCCACCACCACGTCCGCCACCGCAGCACCCACCGCGTGATCCGCTCGCTCGCGGGCGCGGCCATCATCCTCGGGGTGCTCTCGGCGGTCGCCGCCGCCTCGGCCGGAGCCCAGACCGAAGCCACCACGTCGACGCCGTCGACCCGGTCCGCCACTGCGCCAGCGGCCGACACGACCCAGGTCGACGAGTGCTCGACGGCCGCTGCGGCGTCGTTCGAGCCCGGCGCCGATCCCGGCAACAAGGTGATCCGGGTCGTGCAGGTCGAGGGTTTCCTCGATCCCGTCAACGCCGACCTCATCACCAGCACCCTGCGCGACGCCGATCCGTCCGACACCACGCTGGTCGTGCTCCAGGTCGACTCCGAGGGCGCGCTCGACATCGACGTCGACGATCTCGTGGCCGCCGTGCGCGACGCCCGCGTCCCGGTGGCGGCCTGGGTCGGGCCATCGGGCAGTCAGGCCCGGGGCGCGGCCGCTCTCCTCGTGCAGGCGGCGCCGATCGCCGGGGTGGCCCGAGGCTCGGAGCTGGGCCCACTGTTCCCGCTCTCGCTCGACGGCGACACCGCCGCCGGGCGCGCGGAAGCCGTTGCATCGCTCGGGGCCACCAACACGGCCCACGGGCGTCCGTCCACGGTTGCCGACGCCCTGATCGACGGGCAGCGGCTTGGTGTGGGCGAGGCCGAGCGATCGGGCGCCACCGAGTGCGACACGTCCACGGTCGGTGGCCTCATCGTGAACCTCCACGGCGTCGTCGTCGACACGCCCGATGGGCCGGTCACGCTCTCGACGGCCAAGCTCGACGAGTTCGACGGCCGCCCGACCCGGGTCGCCAACCAGGATGTGGTGTTCTCGAAGCTCTCGCTCGACAAGCGCTGGGTCCACACCTTCACGAGCCCGTCGATCACGCTCTTGCTGTTCATCGCCGGCCTGTGCCTGGTGATGTTCGAGTACTACACCGCCGGCGTGGGCCTCGCCGGCGTCACCGGAGCCGCCTGCCTGGTGGCCTCCTTCGCCGGGTTCGCCCACCTCCCCGTGCACTGGTGGGCGATGGCGTTGATCTTCCTGGCGTTCGTGGTCTTCGCGGTCGAGCTCCAGGTGGGCACCATCGGGCCGTACACGGCCCTGGGTACCGTGCTGCTCGTGGTGGGATGCTGGAACCTCTTCGCGGGCTCGTCGAGGCTGGATCCGCCGGTGTGGGTGTTCGCCATCGTGATCATCTCGACGGTGTCCTTCATGGTCGGCGGCATGACCGCCATGGTGAGGGCGCGCTTTTCGACGCCGACGATCGGCCGCACCTCGCTCGTGGGCGAGGAAGGCACCGCCATCGACGATGTCGCGCCCGAGGGGATCGTCGAGGTGCGGGGCGCCCGCTGGCGTGCGCTCACCAACCGGGCCACGCCCATCCGGGCCGGCGAGGTGGTGCGGGTCGTGGCCATCGACGGCTTCGCCCTCGAGGTCGAGCCCGAGGCCGGCGGGGCACGCGACTACCGCGAGCGTCGAAAGCCCGCCCCGGCCGACGCGCCCTACGGAGTCGACGTGCCCGACGAGGTCGACGAGGTCGGATCCGTGGAAGCGGCTGACGCCCGTCAACCCTGAGGGAGCGCGCCTGCCCCTGCTCTGGCCGTTTCGCCCGACCGCGACGTTCGAGGGCGACGGGCATCGGCGCACGAACCCCTTGTGGAGGCGATCGCACCGAGGATACGTTCGCGGTGTTCGAGCGAGATCCTGGGGGCAGCCGTGAGCGTCGCAACGCTCGTCCGTGAGGCATGGCAGCAGCGAGCATCGTGTCGGGGCCCCGACACGTGGCTGTTCTTCCCGCCCAGCCACTTCGAGCGCAAGGACGACAGGGACCAACGCGAGAACCGAGCCAAGGCGGTCTGCCGCACGTGCCCGGTACGCAAGGAGTGCCTCGAGTTCGCGCTCAGGATCCGTGAGCCCTACGGCATCTGGGGCGGCCTCACCGAGATCGAGCGGCGCGATCTGCTGATGCGCCAGCAGTGATACGCGATCGTTGAACCATCGAAACCCCGCCCGTCGATCGTCATCGAGGTTCAGTCAGGCCCGGGGTCCGAGGGTGCGATCGTCACCGGCTCGACGGGTCACGCCGGTCTTGTCGAGCTGACCGAGGATCGCCAGCACGTACTTACGACTCGAGCCGAGGATGTCGCGAGCCACGGCCACCGTGATGGAGCCGTGCTCTCGAATGGCCCCCACCACGAGCGTTCGAGCCGCCTCGAGGGCCGCGGCCGACAGCACCACCCCTTCGAGGTCGACGAGCTGCCCTGAACGCAGCAACGCCCGGACGATCTCGGGCCTGACCCCGAGCTCCGCGGGAGCGGGAGGGGCGAAGGGGGCTTCGGCGAAGGCCGCGAGCAGGCGAACAGCGTCGGGATCGTCGGCCGCGACCACGGTGTGCGAGCGCATGCGGGCCCGGCCCCGTTCGATCACCAGGTCCTTGGCATC
The DNA here is from genome assembly GCA_031362415.1 of Actinomycetes bacterium. Taxonomy (GTDB): domain Bacteria; phylum Actinomycetota; class Acidimicrobiia; order IMCC26256; family VFJJ01; genus VFJJ01. The sequence continues at coordinate 27,588 of JANLSK010000154.1, forward strand.
GGCCAGCGCGGCCTCGATCTGATCGGGGAGCGCCCGGAGCCGAGCGGCCAGGGCGGTGAGCTCCAACCCCGGTTCGAGCGGAAGATCCTTGTGGTGCTTGACGATCAGCGGCCGGGCATCGGATCGCAGCCTGTCGAGCACAGCGAGGTCGACCAGGTGCGATCCCCGTCGCACGGCTCGTCCCGCTGCGACGAGCTCGTCGCCGAGCTTGGCTGCACCGCTGCGGTCGAGCCCGGCCAGGCGCGGCAGATCGGCGGCGGACAGCCAGCCGTGCGAACGCAACAGGCGCTCGCCCAACGGGAGAGCGAGACGCTCGGGAGCCAGGCGAGCGCGAGCCGTGGGGGCCACGTCGAGCACGACGGCGCCACCCACGGTGCTTTGGCGGCCCGGATCGCGCAGCACGAGGCGATCGCCCGGCTGCAGCGGGAGCAGGGCCGAGAGGAACACCCGGGCGTACTGCAGCCCCGGCACCGGGGCGACCGCTCCGGCGGCTGCGGCACCTCCGGCAGGTTGGCTGTGGCCCAGGAGTCGTACTGCTGCGTCGTGCTCGCCCGAGCCGACGTACACCTTCAACCGGCTTCGCGCGGGGAGCTCGACGCCGGCCAGCACACTCAGCTCGACATCGACGACCCGAGGCTGGACCCATTGGCCCTCGCGAACCACGGCATCGCCCCGACGGATCTGGTCGTGGTCGATGCCGGCCAGGTTCAGCGCCACCCGAGCTCCCGGCGCGACCCGGTCGACCTTGCGGTGGTGGCTCTCGATCCCCCGGATCCGGGCCTTGCGCGAGCCGGGGACCACCACGACCTCGTCGTCGACGGCGAGGGCCCCACCGGTGAGCGTGCCGGTGACGACGGTTCCCGCGCCCTTCGACGCGAACACCCTGTCGACCCACAGGCGGGGACGGCCGGTGTCGCGAGACGGCGGCGCCCCGGCGAGCAGGGTCACGAGCGCCGAGCGCACGTCGTCGAGCCCACGACCGGACTTCGAGTCGCAGGCCACCACGACAGCGCCGTCGAGCGTCGTTCCTTCGAGATGCTCGAGGATCTCCAGTTCGGCGATCTCGACGGTCTCGGCGTCGACCAGGTCGGCCTTGGTGATCACGACGATCGCGTGATCGACGTCGAGGAGATCGAGGATGCGCAGATGTTCCTCGGATTGGGGCATCCAGCCCTCGGTCGCGGCGACCACGAGCATGGCGGCGTCGACCCCACCCACCCCGGCGAGCATGTTCTTGAGGAACCGCACGTGTCCGGGCACGTCAACGAAGGCCAGGTCGATCCCCGACGCCAAGTGGGTGAAGGCGAATCCCAGGTCGATCGTGAGCCCGCGCTGCTTCTCCTCGGCCAACCGGTCGGGATCGGTGCCGGTGAGCGCCAGCACGAGCGACGACTTGCCGTGATCGATGTGCCCCGCCGTGGCCACCACCCGTGTGCCGCTCGAACCGCCGCCGGGTACGGCCGCGGAATCCGCAGCCTGAACGGCCGGGGAGGCCGAGGAGGACGGAGAGGACGGAGAGGACGGAGAGGACGGGGAGGACGGGGAGGACGGGGAGGGCCTGGCGGACGCGGCGGGGGGGCTCATCGGCCCATCGCCCCGTCGAGCACGCTCACCAGGGCCTGGATCAGCGTGCTGTCGTCGGCGGGAGCCACGGCCCGGAGGTCGCACACGACAGCGCTGCCTTCGACACGAGCCACGATCCCCAAGCGCCGCAACGCTCTCGCCGCTCGCTCGACTCCCGAGCCCGAACCGAGCTCCACGACCACCCCGACCGACGGGATCGTGAGCCCTGGGAGCGATCCCCCACCGGCGACGGCCTCGGTCTCGGCCACCGTCGCCCGTCCGGAGCAGGCCGCGGCGATGCGAGCGGCGCGCGACAGCAACCCGTCGATCGGAGCACAGGCCATGCGCCACAGGGGAATTCGGGTGGCGTCGCCGTCGAGGTAGGCGAGCATCGTGTCTTGCAGTGCAGCCAGCGTGAGCTTGTCGGCCCGAACGGCCCGGGCCAGCGGATGACGGGCGACGGTGTCGAGCAGGTCTCGGCGGCCCACGATGATCCCGGCTTGGGGACCGCCGAGCAGCTTGTCGCCCGAGAACGTGACCAGGGAGGCGCCGGCGTCGAGGCACTGGCGGACACCGGGCTCGTCGCCCAGCCAGGCCGGCCGACCGCCCGGCAACCATGGAGTGGTCTCGTCGAGCAGGCCCGATCCGGCATCGACGACGACGGGTGGACCTACGGTGGCCAGCTCGGCGATGGAGGCGGCCTCGACGAAGCCGATCATCCGGTAGTTCGAGGCGTGGATCTTGAGGAGCATGGCCGTGGCGTCGGTGGTGGCGCGCTCGTAGTCGGCTCGACGGGTGCGGTTCGTGGTGCCCACCTCCACCAGGCGAGCCCCCGACTCGGCCATCACCTCGGGGACCCGGAACCCGCCGCCGATCTCCACGAGCTCACCGCGCGACACCACGACGTCGCGGTCGCGAGCCAGCGCAGCCAGCACCAGCAACACGGCCGCCGCGTTGTTGTTGACCACGAGGCCGGCCTCGCCGCCGCAGGCCCGGGCCACGAGCGCCCCGGCGTGGTCGTGACGGGAGCCCCGGCGGCCGTCGTCGGTGCGGTACTCCAGATTGGAGTACCCGCCGCCGACC
>JANLSK010000160.1:0-11210 GCA_031362415.1 Actinomycetes bacterium
CGCTCACCGCTCACCGCTCACCGCTCACCGCTGCCCCGTCCCTCAGCCGCCGAGGTGCTCGGCCAAGAAGGCCAAGGTGCGGCTCCAGGCGAGGTCGGCGGCCTCCTGCTGGTACATCGAAGGCGCGTCCCAGTTGCTGAAGGCATGGCCGGTGGCATAGCGGTGGAACTCGACCCCGGGGCGCCCCCCACGGCGGCCTCGCCGGGGCGATCTGCTCCTCGGGGATGAACGGATCGTCGTTGCCGTAGTGGAACATGATCGGACAGGCGATGGCCTGGTGGTACGGGGCTTGGGGTCTCGAGGTTTCGATGTTGCTCTGCCGTCGAGCAGCGACACCCGCGTGGCGGCTCAGGCACCCGACCCGAGGATGGGCGCCATCTGCTCCATGGGGCCGCTGAGCCAGCCCCCGTCGATCACGAAGTCGCTGCCGGTGCAGAAGCTGCTCTCGTCCGACGCCAGGTACACGGCGAGCAGTGACACCTCCCGGGGGGTGCCGACCCGCCCGAGAGGCACGCGAGCCAGTCCCACCTTGGGATCGATCGTGGAGCCGTCGGGCAGCGTGCGGGCCGCCGTCATCGTGGTGTCGATGGCCCCCGGGCAGATGGCGTTGACCCGGATCGCGTCGACCGCGAGCTCGAGGGCAGCGGTCTTGGTGAGCCCCCGCACGGCGAACTTCGACGAGATGTAGCTGGCGACGTTGGCCATGGCCACCATGCCGTCGATCGAGGCGATGTTCACGATGGAGCCGCCACCCCGTCGGCGCATGGCCCCGATCGCCGCCTGCATCCCCAGGAACACGCCGAACTGGTTGACCTCGATCACCTTCCGGTACTCGGCCAGAGGCGTGCTCTCGATGGGCGAGCTCGTCACGATCCCGGCGTTGTTCACCAGGATGTCGAGGCCGCCGAAGCGCTCCTCGGCCAGGGTGACGGCCGCTCGCCAGCTCGATTCGTCGGTGACGTCGAGCGTGGCAGCCACGGCCGCGGGCCCCAACGACGCGGCCAGCGCCTCGGCTTCATCGGCGAGGAGATCGGCCACCACCACCGAAGCGCCCTGCTCCACGAAGACCCGGGCGTGCGAGGCGCCCATCCCGCGGGCTGCACCCGAGATCAGTGCCACCTTGGTGCTCAGACGTCCCGTCATGGACCGGAACCTACCCCAACGTGCGCGCGACGATCATGGGCATGGCCGGCAAGGGAACCCCCGCGACTCGTGTTCTGGAGCAGGCCCGGGTCGAGCATCGCCTGCACAGCTACGTCCACGATCCCGATGCCGCGTACGGAATCGAGGCCGCCGAGTCGCTGGGGCTCGATCCGGGCCGGGTCTTCAAGACGTTGTTGGCGATGCTCGACGGTCGACCGGCGGTCGCGGTCGTTCCGGTGAGTCGCCAGCTCGACCTCAAGGCGCTGGCCGCGAGCCTCGGCGCCAAGAAGGCCACGATGGCCGCGCCGGGCGATGCCGAACGCCTCACGGGGTACGTGCTCGGTGGGATCTCGCCGCTCGGGCACAAGCGCCGGCTTCCCACCGTGATCGACGCGTCAGCGCGCATCCACGACGCGATCTTCGTGAGCGCAGGGCGTCGCGGGCTCGAGGTGGAGCTGGCCCCCGACGATCTGGCCCGGCTCACCGGAGCAACCTTCGCCGGCATCGCCGCTGCGGGCGGGTGAGCGACGATGCCCGAGATGCTCGAGGTCGAGTCGTACCGCCAGCTCGCACAGAGATGCCTGCATCGGACGATCGCCGCGGTCGATGCCCCCGACGCGTGGTATCTGAAGGACGGCCTGAGCTCGACAGTGCTCACCGAGATGCTCCGAGCCCGGCAGTTCGACGCCGCTCGGCGCACGGGCAAGCTGCTGATGCTCGACATCAGCGACGGACCGGTGCTGGGCCTGCACTTCGGGATGACCGGCCGTCTCGTGGTCGACGGTGACGTCGGTGCGGTCGACGGGCTGCTGTACGGCCCGTCGCGGATTGCCGCGGCGTGGGTCCGCTTCACGGTGCGCTTCGATGACGGTGGCGCCATGGCCATGGTCGACGCTCGCCGTCTCGGAGGCATCACGCTCGAGCCGGACGAAACGGCGCTGGGTCCCGACGCGGCGCTGGTGACCAGGAAGCAGCTGACGGCGATCGTGGAGTGCAGCCGGGCCCCGATCAAGGCCGTGCTCATGGACCAGCGCCGCCTGGCCGGCCTGGGAAACCTCCTCACCGATGAGGCGTTGTGGCGGGCGGGCCTGCATCCGGGGCGCCCGGCGAACGACCTCGACGCCGCCGAGATCATCGAGCTGCACAAGGCGATTCGCGACGTCATCAGGATCTGCGGCCAGCGCGGCGGCTCGCACACCGGTGATCTCGTACCCCATCGTCAGCCCGGTGGCGTGTGCCCGCGCACGGGCGTTCCCTTGGAACGCCTCACGATCGGTGGCCGCACCACGTGGTTCTCGCCGGCCCGACAGCTGTGGCCTCAGACCCGTGACGCTAGCGTCGAGCCCCGATGACCACTTCCAGCGCCAAGGAACTCGTGTGGTTCACGGGTCGTGACGGCAACCGGATCGCCGGCGACCGCGTCGGCGACGTGAACGCTCCGATCGTCGTGCTGCTCCACGGCGGCGGTCAGACCCGGCACTCGTGGCACGGCACGGCCGATCGCCTGGCCGAGCACGGCTGGTGCGCGTACTCGCTCGACCTGCGGGGCCACAGCGACAGCGACTGGTCGCCCGAAGCCGACTACAGCCTGCCCGCCTTCGCCGGCGACATCGCCGCGGTGATCGACGAGCTCGCCCGACCGGTGATGCTCGTCGGGGCCTCGCTCGGGGGCATGACCTCGCTCGCCCTGGGTGGCGACCTGCGCCCCGAAGCCGTGACCGCGCTGGTGCTCGTCGACATCACCCACCGGGCCGAGCCCGAAGGCGCCCAGCGGATCGGCGAGTTCATGCGGGGTGCGCCCAACGGCTTCGCCGACCTCGACGAGGCGGCCGATGCGGTGCACGCCTACAACCCGCACCGACCCCGCCCGAGAGACCCGTCGGGGCTCGTGAAGAACCTCCGCCGCCACGACGACGGGCGCTGGTACTGGCACTGGGATCCCGCATTCACCAACCCCGAGCGCCATCGCAGCGAGGCCAACCTGATGGCCCCCGACTACGCCGTCACCTGTGCCCGGGCGTTGCGCCAACCGACGCTGCTCGTGCGGGGCCGGCTCAGCGACATCGTGAGCGACACGACCGTGGCCGAGTTCCGTGCGCTCGTCCCCCACGCCGAGTACATCGACGTGAGCGACGCCGGGCACATGGTCGCCGGCGACCGTAACGACGTGTTCGCCGCCGCGGTGATCGAGTTCCTCGACGGCGTCGCCTCGGCCTGAGCGCCGCAGACGCCGGCGCGATCGCCGGCGCGATCTCCGGCGCGCGCCCGGAGCGGCCGGTCTGACGGCGTACCCTTGCCCGCCATGGGAGCGTGTCACGAGTGCACGAGCGAGCTGACCGACGGCGCGCGGTTCTGCGCGCAGTGCGGCGCGCCCACGCAGTCGGAGATCCCCACCAGCCCGGGCATGCCCGCGGTGACGGCCGTGCTCGTGGCCAGCCCCGATCACGCGCCCCGGCCCGCCAACGATCCGCCCACCACGCCGTACCACTTCGGGAGCCAGGCGCAGGGATGGCCACAGCCACCGGCCCCGCCGTCAGCGCCCGCCCCTCCTGGTCCCGGCCCGCAGGGATGGCCGCCGCCGGGCCCGCCCCCGCCACCGCAGGCGCCTCCGAGCGGTCCGACGCTGCCGGGCTGGAACCAGGCCAACCCGCCGGCACCGGCGTTCGCAGCCGCGCCCGCGCCCGGCTACCCCGCCGCTCCTCCCTACGACCCCACACCGAACGAGGCGCCTCCGACCGGTCCGTGGCCTGCGACACCTCCTGGCGCGCCGAATCACTGGGCCGCACCGGTCCCCACGGTACCGGCGTACCCGCCGGCGACGTCGACGGCGCCGCACACCGGCGCTCCTCCCGGGTATGGCCACGGGTACGGATACGGTCCGCCCGTGGGCGACTGGCCCCCGGCCGGTCCCGCTCCCGCGTGGCCGACCGGCCCGGGCCCCGGCCCCGATTCCGGCCTCGACCCGTCGGGCCAGTCGTCACCGGCCCGACCCCGGCGTTTGGCGCGGTGGACGGTCTTCGTGGCCGCGCCCATCGTGCTCGTCGTCGGTATCGCCGCGGTCTGGTACTTCGCCGTTCGCGACGACGGGGCCGATGCCGATACGGCGGTCGGCGGCGAGCTCGTCTGGGCGGCCGATCTCACCGGCGACGCCTACGATCCGATCGAGTCGGTGCTGGCGGTCGAAGGCCTGGTGCTGGCCGCGGTCGACCAGGTCGTCGACGGGCGTCCGGCCGAGGTGTTCGCGCTCGACGTCGAGCAGGGGGGCGAGCCGCGCTGGACCCACGAGGTCGCCGGGACGTCGGCCTTCCTCGTCGGCGGCTCGAACGGCACGGTCGTGGTCCTGAGCAGCGAGACGCTCACCGGGCTCGACGCCGAGACGGGCGCCGTGAACTGGTCGCACCCCGCAGCCGGCGCGGCCGAGGCCGTGGTGGAGTCCACCCTGGTGCTCGCCGTCGACGGGGCCACGGTCCGGGCCCGCGCCGTCGATTCCGGCGCCGAGGTGTGGAGCCACGAGTCGCCGAGTGGGGCGTCGAACGTCTTCCTCGATGGGGCAGGCGACGGCATGGTGATCGTGTCCGACGCCGATGGTGCGGTCGCGGCGCTCGAGCTGGCCACGGGCGACGAGCGCTGGAGCGCCACCTTCCCCGGTCGAACGGTGGTCGCGAACCTTGATGACGGCCGGGTCTTCCTCGAGATCGCCGACGGGATCAGCGAGGAGCGAGCCGTTCGTATCGATGCCCAATCCGGCGACGAGCTCTGGGACGTCGACCTCCCGGCCCCGGCGGTCTTCGTCGATGCCGACGACGCCATCGCGGTCTACCAGGTGCTGGGCGAATCCGGCGAGGCGCCCGAGTCGATCGCGTTCGAGGTCGACACGGGCTTCGAACGCTGGAGCGAGCCCATCCCCGGGCAGGTCGACGCCGTTGCCGTGGCCATCGTCGGAGATGTCGTGGTGGTCGACGCGCCGGGCCGGATCTTCGGGCTCGACACCGAGACCGGCGAACGGCTCTGGCGGGAGTCGGTCGGCGGCGAGGTGCCCGTCTACCTCGGCGTCTTCGATGGCACGGTCTACGCCGCATCGTCGGCCGACGCTGCGTTCCGGATCGTGGGCATCCAGGCCGAAACCGGGGCCCAGGTGCTCGGGTTCACCTCGAGCGCTGCGCTGAACGACGCCGACAGCATCGCCGGGCGATTGTTCATCGCCTCGGCCGACGGCGCCGTGTACGCCCTGGGCTGAGCCAGGCCCCGGTACGCCCAGGCCTGGCCCAGGCTCGGCGTGGCGCGCGCCCGCGGATTGCGCGCGTCGGTCCCAGCGTGAACAATGGCAGACTATGCACATGCCCCTCGTCGTTCCCTAGGCGCCGAATCGCACCGCTCGGTGCGTTCGTGCGCTTGCCCGCCCCTCGCCGATGCGAGGGGTTTGTCGTTTCAGGGGAACACTTCGGCCAACCCAGCGTGGAGGACTGATGAAGCTCACCGGTGCCCAGGCACTCATCAAGAGCCTCGAGATGGAACAGGTCGAGGTGATGTTCGGCCTTCCGGGCGGGGCCATCCTGCCGGTCTACGACCCGATCCTCGACTCGTCGATCCGCCACGTGCTCGTGCGTCACGAGCAGGGCGCCGGCCACATGGCTGAGGGGTACGCCCACGCCACGGGCCGTCCTGGCGTGTGCATCGTCACCTCCGGGCCGGGCGCGACCAACATCGTCACGCCGCTCGCCGACGCGTACATGGACTCGATCCCCATGGTGGCCATCACCGGTCAGGTCGCCACCCACTCCATCGGCACCGACGCCTTCCAGGAATGCGACACCACCGGCATCACCATGCCGGTCACCAAGCACAACTGGCTCGTGACCGATGTCGACGACATCCCCCGCGTCGTGCGCGAGGCCTTCCACGTCGCCACGACCGGCCGCCCCGGGCCCGTCCTCATCGACCTGCCCAAGAACATCAGCAACGCCCAGATGGACTGGTACTGGCCCGACAGCGTCGACCTGCCGGGGTACAAGCCCACGGTCACCGGCCATCCCCGCATGATCAAGGAGGCTGCGCTGGCCATCTTGGCGGCGGAGCGTCCGATCATCTATGCCGGTGGCGGAATCCTCAAGGCCCGAGCCGCTGAAGCCTTGCGGGAGCTGGCCGAGCTCACCGGCATCCACGTGGTCACGACCCTCATGGCCCGCGGGGCCTTCCCCGACGATCACCCGCTGTGCCTGGGCATGCCCGGCATGCACGGCTCCTATACGGCCGTCATGTCGATGCAGCGGTCCGACCTGCTCATCGCCTTGGGCTCGCGGTTCGACGACCGGGTCACCGGCCAGGTCTCGAGCTTCGCGCCTGACGCCAAGGTCATCCACTGCGACATCGACCCCGCCGAGCTGGGCAAGGTCCGTCGGCCCGACATCCCCATCGTGGGCGACTGCCGGCTCGTGATCGAGGCGCTCGTCAAGGCGGTCAAGCACGAGATCGGCAAGCACCCGGCCGGCTCGCCCGAGCGCGGCGACACCACGGCATGGGACGGGCTGCTGAGCGAATGGCGCGTCAGCTATCCCTTCCGGTACCAGCAAGACGCCGACGGACCGCTCAAGCCCCAGTTCTGCATCGAGCAGCTTCGTGACCGGTCCCCGTCCGACACGATCGTCGCGGCTGGCGTGGGCCAGCACCAGATGTGGGCGTCGCAGTTCTGGAAGTTCAACCATCCCTATACCTGGATCAACTCCGGGGGCTTGGGCACCATGGGGTTCGCGGTTCCCGCAGCCATCGGGGCCAAGGTGGGTCGCCCCGACAAGATGGTCTGGGCGATCGATGGCGACGGCTGCTTCCAGATGACGGCCCAGGAGCTCGTGACCGCATCGGCCGAGCGCATCCCGGTGAAGATCGCCATCCTCAACAATGCGTACCTCGGGATGGTGCGCCAGTGGCAGGAGCTCTTCTACGAGGAGCGCTACAGCGAGGTGTACCTCTCGCCCGACCTCCCCGACTACGTGAAGTGGTCGGAGGCCATGGGCTGCGTGGCCTTCCGGGTCGACACGCCTGAAGACGTTGGTCCGACGATCGACAAGGCCAACGCGATCGACGACCGTCCCGTCGTCATCGACTTCCGGGTCGACTACCGCGAGAAGGTGTATCCCATGGTGCCCGCCGGCGGATCGAACGACAGCCTCATCCTCGGACCCTGGGCCGAGATGTCGCCCGACGACCGCAGGGCCGCCGGCGATCCCAACGCCGTCTGAGCCGGCACGAGACAGGACCCGTCCCGATGAGCGCCAAGCTGCAGCACCACATTCTGACCGTCCTCGTCGAGAACAAGCCCGGCGTGCTGGCCCGGGTCTCGACCCTGTTCTCGCGCCGGGGCTTCAACATCTTCTCCCTGGCCGTGGGGCCCACCGAGGACGACCGTTTCAGCCGGATGACCATCGTCGTCGACCTCGAGGGCACCACCCTCGAACAGGTCATCAAGCAGCTGAACAAGCTCGTGAACGTGATCAAGATCACCGAGCTGGCGCCGCAGTCGGCCGTCGAGCGCGAGCTGCTGCTCGTGACCGTGTCCACCAAGGACGGGCTGCGTTCGAGCGTCGTGGAGCTGGCCGCGATCTTCGACGCTTCGATCGTCGACGTGGGCTTCGAAGCACTCACCATCATGGTCGCCGGAACCCCCGACCAGCTCGACGCATTGGAGGAGCTGGTGCGCCCGTATGGGATCATCGAGCTTCAGCGGACCGGCCGCATCGCCCTGCCCACCTTGTCGCGAGAGTCGACCAAGCTGCGCTCGGTGAAGCGCCGCCCGGCCTGACCGCCGCGCCAGCCCCTGAGCACACACCCCGCAGCCCAGCCGCGAGCACAGCCCCGTCCGCACCCGATCCCCCTGCCTGAGCGAACAGACCGAACAAGGAGCTCCACCATGGTTGCAACGATCTACTACGACGCCGACGCCGACCTGTCACTCCTCGAGGGCCGCAAGGTCGCGGTGATGGGGTACGGATCCCAGGGCCATGCCCATGCGCTCAACCTCCGTGACTCCGGCATCGACGTGCGAGTGGGCTTGCGCTCCGGATCGGGCTCGCGGGCCAAGGCCGAAGGTGCCGGGCTGCGGGTGCTCAGCGTCGCCGACGCCGCCGCCGAGGCGGACGTCATCATGATCCTCCTGCCCGACACCGAGCAGGCCCAGATCTACCGCGACGAGATCGCCCCGAACCTCAACGACGGCGACTCGCTGGCCTTCGCCCACGGCTTCAACATCCACTTCTCCCAAGTGAAGCCGCCCCCGGGCGTCGACGTCTGGATGATCGCGCCGAAGGGTCCCGGCCACCTCGTGCGCCGCACCTACGAAGAGGGCGGTGGCGTGCCGGCCCTCGTCGCCATCCACAACGACGCCACCGGCAAGGCCCGCGAGACCGCGCTCTCGTACGCCAAGGCCATCGGCGGCACCCGAGCCGGCGTGCTGTCGACCACCTTCGAGGAGGAGACCGAGACCGACCTCTTCGGTGAGCAGGTCGTGCTCTGCGGTGGGCTCACCGAGCTCATCCGGGCCAGCTACGAGACCCTCGTCGACGCGGGGTACCAGCCCGAGTCGGCCTACTTCGAGACGCTGCACGAGGTGAAGCTCATCGTCGACCTCATCTACGAGGGCGGCATCACCAACATGCGCTACTCCATCTCCGACACCGCCGAGTACGGCGACATGACCCGCGGACCGCGCATCGTCACCGACGAGACGCGGGCCGAGATGAAGAAGATCCTCCACGAGATCCAGACGGGCGAGTTCGCCCGCGAGTGGATCATGGAGAACCGGGCGGGGCGGCCGAAGTACGAGGCCCTCAAGCGCCGCAGTGCCCAGCACCCGATCGAGTCGGTCGGACGCGAGCTCCGGGCCATGATGCCCTGGATCGCGGCCGGCAAGTCTCGTCCCCAGGACGTCTCGGGCGGCTGAGGCGCGATGGACGGGCGAGCGAGCGCACGGTCGTGAGGGGCGGGCGCGTCGTCGGCATGCTGAGTGCGGGCGTGGCCGGGTACCTGATCGGCACGTTCCCATCGGCTGACGTCGCGGCCCGGGTGGCGTCGAGAGGTGAGCTCGACCTGCGCGAGCACGGGTCGGGGAATCCGGGCGGGCTCAATGCGGCTCGGGTCCTGGGCAAGAAGTGGGGTGCGGCGGTGATGGCCGCCGACATCGCCAAGGGTGCCGCCGCTTCGGTGACGGGTCGCCGCCTCGGTGGCGACACCGGTTCGTACCTGGCCGGAACGGCCTCGGTCGCCGGCCACATCTGGCCGGTGTGGAACGGGTTTCGCGGCGGTAAGGGTGTGGCGGCCGCGGCAGGATCGCTCCTCGTGAACTTCCCACCGTATTTCCCGGTCGAGCTGGCCATCGCCGCGGGCGGGGCTCGAGCCTTGGGGAGCTCCGAGCGAGGGGTGCAGATCGCCACCGCCACCTCGACCGTGGCGGCGATCGTGTGGTGGCAGCACCGCTTGGCCAACGGATGGGGGCCGCGTCCCACCGTCGCCCTGCCGTTGTCGACGGCTGCCACGTCGGCCATGATCGTCGTGAAGTTCCGGGCCGCCCGGCGGGCCGGGGCACGGGAGGCCGTCGGGCATTTGTCGTAAATGCGGGAATTGCGGTCAAGTTCCGTGATGCCCGATGTCGATGAATGAGCATGCACCCGGTCGTCTCCCGCGCGGTCTCGTTCATTGAGGACGTGTTCTTCGGTCGTCCAGGGACCGATCGGCGAGCCAGCGCGGGCCGGCTGGCCGGGACCCTCTACATCGGCGGGGCGCTGGTCGTGGGCACCACGGTGTGGATGCTCCCGGTGTCGGTGGATCGGTTCGTCCTGGTCCTGATCGCCGGTGCTGGAGTGCTGATCGGTCTCGTCGTGCGGTCCCTGCCCTGGCAGGACTGGCCGGACCGGGCGATGTGGATCCTGCCGATCGGGACGCTCGTCCTCCTCGCGCTCGCTGGTCGGTTCGAACCCGCGGCCGTGGCTCCCTACCTGGCGTTCAACGCGCTCGTGTCGGTGTTCGTGGGTCTCACCCGCAGCCCGGGCTCGACGCTGGTGGTCGCCCCGCTGGGCCTGGGCACCTACCTGTTCGTCGCAGGATCGGCCGGGTACCGGCACCTGGCGGGCCTGGTGATCCAGACCTTCGTCGCTGTGGTGATCGGCGAGATCCTGTCCCTGGCCGTCGATCGCCACTCCCGCACCGAGCGGGACATGGCAGCGCTCCTCAACGCAGCCGTCACCCTGGGCGCGGCGACAACGGAACGGGAAGCCGCCGCCGCCGTCACCTCGGTGCTGCGTGATCTGCTCGGAGCCGATGTCGTCACCCTGTGGAGAGCACCCGAGGGTGCCGATCCGATCGGTGGCCCGTTCGTGCTCGAGGGCGAGGCCCGATCGGTGATCAACCTCGGCGGCGATGTCACCGAACGGCATGCCGACCCACCGGAGCAGGGCATCCGAGCAGCCATGGCCACGGGCCGGATGATCCACGTCGGCGATGCCGCTTCGTCGCGGTACCCCGTCATCCGTCTCGACGGCACCACACCGGCAGCCTCGGTGCTGTATCTGCCGCTGCGGAGCGGGCCCGCCATCGTCGGTGCTGCCGTCGCGGGTTGGCACCAGCGCCACCGGCGTCTCGACGCGTTCGTCCACCGGGCACTCGAGCTCGTGGCGCCCGAAGCCGGGCGGGCGCTCAGCCGGCTCCGGGCCACGACGAGCCTGGCCCGGGCCGCCGAGACCGATCCGCTGACGGGGCTGCTCAACCGCCGAGCGTTCGACGGGGCGCTGTCGGGCCTGGCGGTTGGTGACGCGTTGGCGGTCATCGACCTCGACCACTTCAAGGCCGTGAACGACCGCTTCGGTCACGCCGAAGGCGACGTGGTCCTGACCCGATTCGCCGATGCCGTCTCCCAGGTCGTGCGCCGGGGCGACCTCGCCATCCGCTACGGAGGCGAGGAGTTCGCCATCGTGCTGAGCGGTGCCGGCGAGCACGGCGTCGACCTGGTCATGTCCCGGCTCCAGAGGGAGTGGCGAGCCAGCAGCCCGTTGGCGACGTTCTCGGCCGGGGTGGCCGTTCGG
>JANLSK010000202.1:0-15401 GCA_031362415.1 Actinomycetes bacterium
GGCGCGGGGCGGGGTGGTGGGAGGCGAGTCGGTAGGGTCCGCACCGGTGAGCACCTCGACCGAGTCCGCTGGCTCCACGCATGACATACAGGGCACCACGCCGAGCCGGCAGATCCACATCGTGATGCTGGCCATGATGAGCGGCCTGTTCCTGTCGGCCCTCGACGCCACGGCGTTCACGACGGCGGTCCCGTCGATCGCCGGTGATCTCGGCGGCATCGACCAAGTCACCTGGATCCAGACCGGGTTCTTGCTCACCCAGACCGTCGCCACGCCCATCATCGGCAAGCTCAGCGACCTCTTCGGGCGAAAACGTACTTTTCAGGCGACGATCGTGGTTTTCCTCGTCACGTCGGTGGTGGCCGGGTTCTCGGGCTCCATGAGCCAGTTGATCGTGCTGCGGACGCTCCAGGGCGTCGGCGCCGGGGGTCTCATCTCGCTGCCGATGTCGATCATCGGCGACATCGTGCCTCCGGCCAAGCGCGGGCTGTACCAGGGCTACATCGCCGCGACGTTCGCCATCGCCAGCGTGCTCGGCCCGCTCGTCGGCGGTCTGTTCGTCGACCACCTGTCGTGGCGCTGGATCTTCTGGGTCAATGTCCCCTTCGGATTGCTGGCCATGGCCATCGTGCAGCGGTATTTCCACGTGGCGTTCCTGCCCACCAAACGACCGATTGATTGGTGGGGCGCCGCGCTGCTCATGATCGCCGTGTCGCCCTTCCTGATCGCGCTCACGACGGGTGACGAGCACGGTTGGACGAGCCGACGGACCTTGGGGCTGTTCGCCACGGCGCTGGTCGGGACGGCCCTGTTCCTCGTGGTGCAGGCCCGGGTGGCCGAGCCGCTCGTGCCCCTCCGGCTCTTCCGCGGCCGGGTCTTCACCGTGGCCATCGCCGGCATCTTCATCGCCGGCATGACGATGTTCGGGATCTCGCTGTTCGGATCCCTGTTCCTTCAGGTCGTCAGGGGCAAAAGCGCCACCCGGGCCGGGCTCGACATGATCGCCTTCGCCGTGGGCACCACGCTGGCGTCGATCGTCTCCGGCCGCTTGGTGGCCCGCTACCGCCGCTACAAGCTCTTCCCGATCATCGGGATCACCTTGGTGGGCACCGGTCTGGCCGGGTTGTCCACCATCGGCCCGTCCACCGGGTTGGGCGAGCTCAGCGTGTACCTGTTCCTCGCCGGGGCCGGCATCGGCCAGATCGGCCCGACCGTGCTGCTCGTGGTGCAGAACGCCGTCGAGTACCGCGATCTCGGGACGGGCACGGCCATGGTGAGCTTCATTCGCAACCTCGGCGGCGCCATCGGTACTGCGGTCGGCGGAGCCATCTACGCATCCCGGCTCGACGTGCTCCTGCCTCGCTACGTAGATTCCGCGGCGCTGGCGGCTCTGCCCGACCCCGAGGTGCTCCGCGGACGACCTTCGGAGATCGCAGCCATCGCCGATGCCGCCGTTCGGGCCGACGTCCGCCGAGCCTTCGCTGAAAGCATCGCCCTGGTCTACCGATGGTGCCTTCCCATGTGTCTGCTCGGGCTCGTGGCCTTCGTGCTTCTGCGCGAGGTGCCCCTCCGCCTGAGCATCGCCACGGCAGATCCCGAGGGGCCGGCCGATCCCGACGGTCCCCAGTTCGAGATCCCCGACCCAAGCTCGCCCCGGCCATCAGAACCCTAAATCGTTTGCGGTCCTTCGGCTCCGCGTCGTTGAGAGCACGATCGTGAGCTCCGACGAGGCCGGAGGGCCGATCACCCGGACACCCGCGGCTTCGAGCGCGCTCGACGTGAGGGCCGTCGCCGCCGACCCGTCAATACCGTCAATACCGTCAATACCAGCGGGGTCGTCGACGCAGCGGTGTGACGGATGCGAGCCCTGCCCGTGGGCCGTATGGGGGCAGAGCGACGGACTCAGCGTGGCCGGGCTGCTCGGTAGCGGCGGATGAGGGCCTTCGTCGACGCGTCGTGGTCGAGCGGGGGTTCGTCGGCAGCCACGAGCTCGGGCTCGATGCGAACGGCGAGCGACTTGCCCAGCTCGACGCCCCACTGGTCGAACGAGTTCACGTCCCAGACGACACCCTGCACGAACACCTTGTGCTCGTAACAAGCGATGAGCTGACCGAGCACGGCGGGTGTGAGCTGCGCAGCCAGGATGGTGGTCGTCGGATGATTGCCCTCGAAGACCCGGTGGGCGATCTGGTGCTCAGCCACACCCGCGGCCACGACCTCATCGCGGGTCTTGCCCAGGGCGAGCGCCTCGGTCTGGGCGAAGAAATTGGCCATCAGGAGGTCGTGATGGCGATACCCGTCGGCGTGCCTGGTGTCGTGGTGCGGTGCCAGGAAACCGATGAAGTCGGCGGGGATCAGCCGCGTGCCCTGGTGGATCAACTGGTAGTACGCGTGCTGTCCGTTGGTCCCGGGGGTGCCCCACACGACCGGGCCGGTGGCGTGGTCGACCCGTCGACCCGAGCGGTCCACCGACTTGCCGTTCGACTCCATGTCGAGCTGCTGGAGGTACGCCGAGAGGCGCCCGAGGTACTGCGAGTACGGCAGGATCGCCAGTGTCTCGGCATCGAAGAAGTTGTGATACCAGACGCCCAGCAGCGCCATGAGGACGGGGAGATTGCGCTCGAAGCGTGCCGTGCGAAAGTGCTCGTCCATGGCGTGGAAGCCCTGCAGCATCTCGTCGAACGCCGGCCCGCCGATCGCCACCATGAGCGAGAGCCCGATGGCCGAGTCGTAGGAGTACCGCCCGCCCACCCAGTCCCAGAACTCGAACATGTTGGCGGTGTCGATGCCGAACTCGGCGACCTTGGCGGCGTTGGTCGACACGGCCACGAAGTGCCGAGCCACGGCGTCGCCATCGCCGAGCTCGTCCGCAGCATCGGCGTCGAACGCATCGGCCAGTCCGGCGCGCAGCCACTCGCGCGCCGTGGTGGCGTTGGTGATCGTCTCGATGGTCGTGAAGGTCTTCGACGCCACGATGAACAGCGTCTCGGCCGGGTCGAGGTCGAGCAGTGCCTCGGCGATGTCGTCGCCGTCGACGTTCGACACGAAGCGAAACGCCATGTCCCGCTTGGAGAACGCCCGGAGCGCGTCGTAGGCCATCGCCGGACCGAGGTCGGAACCTCCGATGCCGATGTTCACCACGGTGCGGATCGGTCGCCCGGTCGCACCGCGCCACTCCCCCGTCCGCACCCGCTCGGCGAACTCGGCCATGCGCCGCTTCACCGCATGGACACCCGGGACCACGTTCTCGCCGTCGACGACGATCGACGCGTCGGCGGGGGCCCGGAGCGCGACGTGCAGCACCGCACGGTCCTCGGTGAGGTTGATCCTCTCCCCCGCGAACATGGCGTCGATCATGCGCCGGAGGCCGGCCGCCTCGGCCAGATCGAGCAGGAGCCGCATGGTCTCGTCGGTGACGCGATGCTTGGAGTAGTCGGCGAACAGGGCCCCGGCCTCCACCGTGAGCCGCTCAGCGCGACCGGGATCGTCGGCCAGCAGGTCCCGCAGGTGCACGGTGGCCATGGCGCGCTGGTGCTCGGCCAGGGCCGCCCAGGCGGGTGTCTCGGTGATCCTCGTCATGGCCTGCTCCTCGGTGCTGCGTCGGCGTGGTCATCAGTCTGGTCTCGCCAGCGTCGCTGCCGTGACATCCCTTCGTGACAGGCGCTGGTTTCCTCGATCAGACTGCGCCGCACCCATCGTCGAACCCCGAGGAGCCCCGTGAAGACCCGCGCTGCCGTGCTGTTCGAGTCGCCGGGCGCCTGGAAGATCGTCGAGGTCGACCTCGATCCTCCCAAGGCCCGTGAGGTGCAGATCAAGCTCGCCGCCACCGGGCTGTGCCACAGCGATGCCCACTCCATGACCGGCGACGTCCCGGCCACCCAGCTCCCCCTGTGCGGGGGCCACGAGGGCGCCGGAATCGTCGAGGCCGTCGGGCCCGGCGTCACGTCGGTGGTGCCCGGCGACCACGTCGTCCTCTCGTTCATCCCCGGCTGCGGTCGGTGCCGGATGTGCGCCCAGGGCCAGCAGAACCTGTGCGACCTCGGGGCCCGAATCCAGGAGGGTTCACAGCTCGACGGCACGCATCGGATGCACCACAAGGGTCAGCCGGTCAACCAGATGCTGCTCATCTCGACGTTCGCCGAGCACACCAGGGCTCGTTGTTCGGCGCCTGCAGCCCCTCACGCGACATTCCTCGCCAGATCGAGATGTACCGGGCCGGCCAGCTCAAGCTGGACGAGCTCATCACCCGGCGCTACACGCTCGACCAGATCAACGAGGCCTACGACGACATGTTCGCCGGCCGCAACATTCGCGGTGTGATCGTCCACGCCTGAGCGGCGCGTCGGGCCGTCACCGCCTGCGTACACTCCCCCGGTGATCAGGGTTCGCCGCTACCACGCCGACCACACCGTCGAGGACGAGGTGGAACCCGCCGCGATCTCCGACCTCATGGGCGCGACCGACGAGCTCGTCTGGGTCGACGTGCTGGACCCGAGCGGCGACGAGGTCGCCATGTTGGTGGAAGAGTTCGAGGTGCACCACCTCGCGGCCGAGGACCTGCTGCAGCGGCGGCAGCGTCCCCGCCTGGAGCAGTACCCGACCCATGCGCTCCTCACCGCCAAGGACTGCTCGGTCACGGGCGAGACGGGCATCACCATTACCAGCCTCGATGTGCTCTTCGGCGACGGCTGGGTGATCACGTTGCACGCCAGCAATCCCGACAGCGGAGCCTCGCTCGACACCGCCGAGATCGCCCGGCGGTTCCAGAAGCAGCGGGGCGACGAGGGCGGCACCGACGAGGGCTTCTTTCTCGCCGTGCTCCTGGACCTGCTCGTCGACCGGTACTTCACCGTGGTCGACGTGGTCGAGGACCGGTTCGAGGCCCTCGAGGAAGCCGTGTTCGCAGCCACGAACGACGCCGACGACGACGTGCAGCGCAATCTCTTCCTGCATCGCGAGAGCCTCATCGGATTCCGCAAGGCCGTGAGCCCCTTGCGGGAAGCCTTGGCCAGCTTGGGCCGGCGCGAGGTCGAGACCTTCACCCCGGTGGCCGTGCTCCACCTCCGTGACGTGCACGACAACCTCGTGCGCCTGGTCGAGATCATCGAGGGCCAGCGCGAGCTCCTCGCCGGCGCCATCGAGGCCCATCTGGCGATGATCTCATTACGGCTCAACGTGGTCATGAAGCAGATGACCGCCTGGGGCGCCATCCTCGTCGTGGCCACCATCATCACCGGCCTCTACGGCATGAACTTCGAGCACATGCCTGAGCTCCATTGGACGCTGGGATATCCGTTCGCGATCGGGCTGATCCTGGTCTCGACGGCCGTCCTGCACACGATCTTCAAGCGACGCGACTGGTTGTGAAGCCGTGCTCGGCGAGGAAGTCGAGCAGACCCGGCACCAGGTCGATGCTGGCGAGTGACGCGGTCGGGACCCAGCGGGCGTCGGCGGCATCGTCGCGGGCACGGGGCTCGCTCTCGGGCTCATCGGGCCGCGCGGCGAAGTCGAGGATCACGTGGTGCCATGCCCCTCCGGGGTCGATGCGCTCGACCCAGCCCACGAACCGCTCGACGACCACGCCCAGACCCGTCTCCTCCTCGACTTCCCGGGCGACGGCATCGGCCAACGACTCACCGGGCTCCACCCGTCCTCCAGGGATCGACCACTGCCCCAGCCCGGGACCCCGTCCCCTGAGAACGAGCAGGATGTCCGTGCGGGTCGCGCTCATGTCGGCGTCGACGCCGACATCGGCGTCGGCCGCCGGGCGGATCACGATGGCTCCCACGGCCACCTCGGGTCGGAGCACTGGGCCCGCGCCCGACGTGTTCACTCGGCGAAGCGATGGTGCATGGTGATCGAGCGGGCCACGAAACCCTGCTCCTCGAAGAAGTTCTTGGTCGCCCGATGCCCGGGCAGGGCCATCGAGTCGATGCCGAGGCAGCCCCGAGTGCGACACCATTCGACCAACGTGCCGAGGATGTTCTCGCCCACGCCCACCTCCCGGGCTTCCGGCTCCACGTAGAGCTCGCGAATCGTGCCGAGGACGGCGCCGTCGCGCAGCGTCTCGGCCGTTGCGATTCCGAAGCCCACGACGACCTCGTCGATGCAGCCGAGGAGGAACAGGCGATCTCCGGAGGGCACGAGGAAGGCGTCGTAGCTCTCGACGAGCGGCTCGGGAAGAGCATCGCGGCGCGACCAGAGATCGCCACCCCGGAAGCCTGAGAGCTCCTCGGCCATCGCCCTCGACAGCTCGGCGACGCGATGGAGATCGGAGCGAAGCGCGGGCCGGCACCCCTCCATCAGTGCCCCTCACCGAGGAGCTGGCCGATTCGGGTGAGCACGGTGCGGCGCTGGCGCCCCTCGGTCTCGTGCCGGCGCAGGACTTCGAGATCGGCGATCGACAAGCCGGCCAGGGAGCTCACGATCTGCGACGCCGAGAGCTGGTCGTACCCGTCGATGGGGAGATCGGCGGCCGCAACCGAGGACGTGGTGGACGACCGTTCCGTGGGACGGGCTGCGTCGCGTCGCGGCCCGTCGCGTCGCGACCCGTCGCGTCGCGGTCCGTCCCGCCGTGACCCGTCCCGCCGTGAATCCGGACTGGGTTCGGTCGTGCTGGGCGCGCCTTCGGCGTCGGACGGGACCATCGACTCCTCGGTCGGCGACGACGGCGACGACGGCGACGACGGCGCCCGCATCTGTTCGAGTCGGCCCTCGAGATGGTCGGCGACCAGCCGGCGCAGACGCGGCGCGCTGAACTGACCCACCACCTTGGCCGTCCGCAGCTGCATTTCGACCCGCTCCACGACCCGGGCGAGCTCACGCTCGCCCCGCTCGGCGGCATCGGGCAGGGCTTCGATCACCCCGATCACCAGTCCCACCGGCAGATGCAGCGCGTAGCGTTCGATCAGGCTGACCTTCACTGGGCTGCCTCCCCCGAGGCGGGTGGGACCATCCGGGCGCGGCGAGCCCGACGGATCGTCACCATGCCCGCCGACCACACGGCCAGCATCGAGCCGTACACGACCCAGTCGCCGAGAACCACGTACGGCGTGCGGCCCGTCATCCCGGTGACGTCGGCGATGGTGACACCATTCTCGAAGAGCTCGCTCCGGTGGGTCACCCGTCCGTCGGCGTCGATGACGGCCGTCGAGCCCGAGATCGACGAGTGCACGATCGGTCGGCCGGTCTCGGCGGCCCGGAACTGGGTCATGGCGATGTGCTGGTCGGAGTTGGACGAACGCCGGTAGGACCGGTTGTTCGTGGTGACCACGAGGATCTCGGCCCCGTCGCGAACGTTGGCCCGGGCCATCTCGGGGAAGGCGCTCTCGAAGCAGATCATCGTGGCGATCCCTACCCCGGAGATGGGCGTGACGAACCGGTCCCGACCCGGCGCCGTGTCCCGACCGATCTGCTCGGTGGCGCCGATGCGGCCAAAGATGCTCCGCAGGGGCAGGTACTCGCCGAACGGGACGAGGTGCTGCTTCATGTACGTCCCGATCAGGCGGGCGTCGGGGTCGAAGAAGAAGTTCGTGTTCTCGCGCCGACCGTCCGGGCGAGCGACGCTCGAGTGGTTGGCGATCACGTGGGCGTCGAGCCGGGTCGCGGTACGGGCGATGCCGTCGGCGATGAACGGGTCGAGGAGCGGGTCGGCGTCCATGCTCGATTCGGGAAACACGACCAGGTCGATTCCCTGGTCGGGCTCGAGCGCGTCGGCCAGGGCGAAGTGCCGGCTGGAGAGCGTGTGCGCTCGGATCTCCTCGATCGAGAGGTCGCGGTTGATGTCGTTGCCCTGCACGGCCGCGACCCTGATCGACCCGGTGCGTTCGAGACCCGGTTCGAGCACCGGCGCGAGAAATGCGGCGGCCAGGATCGCGGCGATCCCCACGACGGTTCTCCGACGTCGCCATGTCGACGCCCCGACGGCGGGCGTCGATCGGAGCTTGTCGAGATCGAGAAGGCTCGCCGCCAGAACGACGGCGAGGTAGGTGACCAGACGAACCGAACCCCAGCGGGCCAGGTCGCGGGCCGGGCCCACGTCGTGGAACGCGTACCCGAGCTCCCCCCAGGTGAGGCCACCGAAGGGCCAGCGCCCCCGAAACGCCTCGGTGAACACCCACACCGCGCCCACGAGCCACGGCGAACGCATTCCCCGCCGAGCCAGCCAGGCAACCAGGGCCCCGGCCAGGGCCCAGTAGGCCGCCACCAGCGCGAGCAGCGGTCCCATGGCGATGGCGCCGAAGTAGCGCAGCCATTCCATGGTCACGAGGAAGAACACCACACCGCCGAGGAAACCCAGTCGGGCGGCGACTGCGGGTCGGGCGTCGCGCCACGACCACAGCAGCAGGGCCATTCCGGGAATCGCCAGCCAGGCCCAGTCGAACGGGGGGAAGGCCAAAGCCATGACAAGCCCGCCACCGACGGCCGCGCCCCGGCGCTGCCAGCGCAGCTGATCGGGCGGCTCGTCGTGGACGCCCGCGCCGGTCGTGGTGCTGTCGCTCGAGGCGGACCGGGTCGCCGTGCTCACGCGACCATCATCGCACGGCCGGCCCGGCGCTTTCGGCCGGCACAGCGCTTTCGGCCGGCACAGCGGGCTCGCGTCTCAGACGCAGTCGCGGCAGTACTGCTTCGCAGGATCGGCCATCTGGCTCGGAGCTTTGACGAGGAAGCACGACTTGCACACGAACTCCCCGGGCCGCTTGGCCGGGATTCGCGAACCCCCGTCCGCCCGGTCGTCCTCGTCTTCGTCGTCGTCGAGATCGTCGTCGTCTTCGAGATCGGAAGCGATGCGCTCGCGTAGCAACACGTCGAGAGGATCCTCGACGTCGGTGCTGTCCTCTTCGTCTTCGAGGTCGAGGACGACATCGTCGTCATCATCGTCGTCGTCCTCACCGTCGACCGTCTCAGCAGCCTCGCCGGGGGCGCGAGGGGCGCGAACGGGTACGGGGCTCTCGACGGGATCTTCGACGCTGGCCTCGACCTCGTCGAGCTCGTCGAGGTCCTCGAGATCGGGGTCGAGTTCCTCTTCCTCGTCGAGGAGCAATTCCTCGTCGATCTCGTGTTCAACCTCTTCGGTTTCCTCGAACTCCTCGTCGCCCATTGCGGCGAAGTCCTCTCCCTGGCGGATGGCGCCGGGAGTATACGCGGCGGGATCGCTCGTCCCCGACGTTCCTGCTCAGGCCGCCACGGGAGCGTCCGCGGGGTTCGGTCCGTACGCGTCGACCTACCGGTCGAGCGCCTCGCGAAAGCGGTCGCGAAGCAACAGCACGTTGGTCACGAAGGACGCCGTCTCGTTGAAGCGCCCGTGAGCCCGGGTGGAGGCCAAGCCCTGGTTGTACGCCGCCAGCGTCGCCTGGACGTTGCCGCCCGTCTGGTCGAGGAGGTAGCGCAGAAACCGGCAACCCATCGTGATGTTCTCGACCGGGTCGAGGGGATCGAGCTCGGCGTCGAGCCCGAGCAGCTCCAGAGACACGAACTCGACGGTGGCGGGCGTCAGCTGCATGATCCCGAGCGCACCGACGTGCGACTGGGCCCCGTTCTGCCAACCCGACTCCTGATGCCCCACGGCCATCGCCAGCGCCACCGAGATGTCGAACTGCGCCGCTGATCGGACGAAGTGCACCGCCAGCTGTCGACGGTCCGGCTTCACGAACCCGGGGAGCCGGGCGAGATCGAAGACCACGCCCGGGATCGTCAGCTCCCGCCCGATCGAGACCAGGTTGGGGTTGCCGATGCCGTTGGCCGTGCTGATCGCCCGAACGGTGACGCCGTAGCGGCCTGCGACCTCGGCGAGCGTCTCCCCCGAGCCCACCACGTGGACGAACGGGATGCGGGCCTCCGTCGCCACACCGACGGACTCACCGGGAGGCCCAGCCACCGGGATCTGCAGCCGCGTCCCGGTGCGCACCCGGTTCGGGTCGGCCAAACCGTTGGTGTCCGCGATGGCCTGCACCGACGAACCGAGGCGCCGGGCGATCATCTCGAGGGTCTCCCCGGCCGCGACGGTGTGCTCCAAGGAGGCTGGGCCCTCCGACGAGGCTGGAGCTCCGCCGGCATCGCCATCATCGACGTTGCCGGTAGCTGCCACGGGCACGGCGTCGACGAGCGAGGTCAGACCCGGAATGGCGAGGCGCTGGCCCACCCTGACCACGTCGGGATCGTCCAGTGCGTTGGCGGAGGCGATCTCGTTGATGGTGACGTCGTAGCGCTGCGCCAGCTCGCCGACGGTCTCACCCTGGCGCACCACGTGCTCCAGCGGAGCGGCCGCGAACGCGCCGCTCACCACGAGCGCAGCCAGCACTGCCACCGAGCCTGCCCGTCGCGACCGCATCACCGTGCGTTCCTCCACCCTCGACCCCGTGTCACCCTCGAACCCGCGTGCCGACACGAGGACGATGTTGCTTGTGAGCTTAGTGTGACTCGTGAGGTTTGGGAAGGCGCAACCGCGAGCGCCGTGCCCGCGGCCGGGCGTGCACTGCGGCCGGTCGTGGCGATGGCCTGTGGTTCAGGTGGCCGGGGCCGATCGACGACGCTCGGATGCCCGCTCGGCGTCGAGGCGCTCCAGCCCGTCGGTCGCGCCGTGGTCGACGTGGCGCATCGCATCGGCGATGAGGCCATGCCCCGCCTGCTCGGCGATGAGTCGGTGCATCTCCTGGCACACGGCCCGGTAGGACGGGTGGCCCTGCGGGCTGGTGCGCAGCTCGAGCATGTGCATCGCCTCCCGAGCGTTGCACTGCATCACGAAGCCGATGCGGTAGCCCAGCGCCACCGCGTACTGGGCCTGCACGGGGAACTGCTCGACGAGGAGCCCGTGGAGCTCGGCCGAGCGGCCCATGGCCTCGTGGTAGGGCTCGGCCAGGCCCGCCTCGGCGATCGGAGCGGGCAGCTCATAGCCGTGGCGGGTCGTCAGTTGCTGCCACTCGACGGTCAGCATGCGATGCCGCTGGAGGTCACGGAAGGCGCCGTAGTCGCAGCAGACGTCGAAGCGGTAGTCGGTGCGTTCGAACGCCCGGCCGGGCTTGTGCCGGCGATTCAGGCGGTCACCCACGTACGCCTGTATCAGCGCAGCACGATCGGCCGCGCCCATACGCCCCACCATGTCGAGCAGGTCCGACTCGCGCCGCTGGGTGTGGGGGTAGAGGATCGCGGCCAGAACCTTGTCCTCGCCCGCGGGGTCCCAGTCGAGCAGCGTCACCGCGGGCCGCTCCCGTCGACTCTCGACCTCGCCCTCGTCGTCGACGACGAGGCGCTCGGACAGCTCCCTGGTGGCCTCTCGGGTCCGCTCCAGGTACGCGGTCCAGGCGCCACCGCGATCGGGACGGTCGACCCGCTTGAGGAACGACGGGATCACCTTGCGCAACTCGGTGAGCATCGACCGGGCGTAGGTACGGGCCTCAGGGAGCGGATGGGCCCGCATCCGTAGCAGAAGTGCCTCATAGGCCTGTCCGGTGCCGTAGATGCCGACGTTCGAGAGCGTCGCCGCCGGCAGCAGTCCGCGCAAGGCGTCGCAGGCCTTGGCCCGGATGGCCGACTTGTAGACCATGTCGGAGTCGCCCCGTTGTTTCGGGAAACGCTCCCGGGCCCAGTCGGTCATCTGCGGGAGCAGATCGCGATATGTCGTGAAGATCGCGTCCATGGTGGCGATGTACTCGGCGGCAACCGACGACCTGAACTCCGGCGGTCGGAGATACCTGTATCGCCCGTCGAGGCGACGGTCGTACTCGATGTAGCGGGTCGACTGCTCGAGGTAGGCGGCCAGCCGACCCCATTCGAGGACCTTGGTGAGCACGTTCGAGGCCTGCTCACAGGCCAGGTGCACGCCGCCGAGTTGGGCCACCGAGTCGTCGCCGTACTGCACGAAGACCCGCTCGTAGAGGTCCTCGGCCCGTTTGAGCCCGATCGTGGCGTCGACCGTGAGATCGCCGCTCATGTCCAGATCACCCACGAACTCGTCGAGGAACAGGCGCCGCAGGCTCTTGTGGGTTCGGGAATAGCGAGCGAACAGCGCACCCTTCACAACCTCGGGCAGGTTCACCAGGGCAAACACCGGGCCGTCGAGGTTCGTGAAGTACCGGCGCAGCACGACGGCCTCGTCCTCGGTGAACTGTTCCTCGACGTAGCGCATGATGGCCGATGGTATCGGCGGCTCCTGCCGAACTCGGGGACCGCCTGATCGTCATACCCAGAGCGAGACCTGACTCGCCAAAACCTCGACCGTGACATCGGCCCGCGAGCCGATGGCGTGGCCGTCGACGGTGAACGCCACGGCCTTGGCGAAGGTGACACGGACCATGTGGCCACTGACGATGGTGATGCCCGAGTGTGGCACGTGGGTACCCGTGGACAGCCGGGATCGCATCTCCCTGCGATCGTCCGGGGGCACGTCGATCACGACGACCTCGGCCCGTCCGTCGCCGGGATGGCCCCGGGGGGCCAGGTCGGCCGAGCCGAGATACTGACCGTTCATGACGGCCACGGTCGTCGCCGATGTCACGGGGAGCGCACGCCCGTCGACGCTGACCGCCACGCCGATCGCCCGGTGGCGGCGACGCAGCGAGCCGGGGTCGACGCCGAGTACCACCGAGTTCACCGCCAGGCGCTGGCCGTACTGCTCGCCGGCACGAACGCTCAGCACGTCGATGGGAAGGGCCATGGTGGGATCGGGCGTCGGCGTGACACCGCCTCGCGGCGCCGCCGGGTCGGGCTTCATCCCGATCGCGCGCGCCAGGTGGCAGGACTCGGTCGGCCGGAACCGCACCAGGCGTCCCGGTCCGACGTGTTCGACGAGCCGGGCCAGCATGGCGTCGTCGCCCGTCCCCTCGATGTCGGCGGGCCCGGCACACGGGCGGCCCCACGGCTGCCCCTTGGCGATGCTCACGAGCCGACCACGCTCGACGCCGCGATCACACCGCGGAACAGGCCGTCGGCGGCTCGACGGGCCGTGGTGGCCGTGGCCGCCTCGGTGGCGTGCTCGGCCACCTGGCGGAGGAGATCGATGAGCTGCTTGACGTTGCGCACGAAGTCGCCGGGAGCGAGCGCCTCGGGATCGTCGGCGTCGATCACCTCGTCGAGGCGCCGGCCCGCGGTCCAGCCGTACGCGTAGGCCACGAACCCGGGGTCGGGCGCCCGGGTCTCGGGGAGACCGGCCTCGCGCTCGGCCAGCCAGAGTTCACGGGCGAGCCGTTCCAGGTCGTTCCATCGTCCGTGCAGGCGCGGATCGGGCCAGGGAATGCGCGTCCGGGTCCGCTCGTCGGCGGGTCCGCGACGCTCGTACGTGAAGCAGCTCACCATGGCGGCCATCGAGGGGGCGTCAAGGTCGTCGAGCAGCCCGGCCCGGAGCGCCTCGACGACCAGGAGGTCGCACTCCGATGCGATGCCGGCCAACACTTCACCGGCAGGCGTCAACGTCCACGCTGCGGCGTCGACGTGGCCCCACGCGTCCAGCAGATCCAGCACCTTGTCGAAACGTCGGGCCAGGCTCTCGGATCGGCCCTCGACCCTATCGGTGAGCCGGGTGATCTCACGCCGGGCCCGTTCGAGCCGCTCGGCCGCCGCCAGATGGCGCCGGAGCTCGACACACTGCCCGACAGGATGCTCGGCCAGCTCGGCGGTGAGTTGGTGGACGGGGCTCGGGCGGGGCCGTGCCCGAACCTGCGCCTGCGTCACCGGAGCGACGCGGGCACGTTCGAGCACCCGCCGCTGCCACCCGTGCTGGTTCGGCGTGTACGGCAGGGGAAGCTCGATCGAACCCGCGACCCGGGGGGCATCGTCGAAGTCGGCTCCCCCGAGATGGATGCGCTTGCCCTTCGCGGTCAGCACGGCGATGTGCAGGCCCCGACTGCGACGGATGGCCTGTTGGAGGACGACCGCGGTGTCGGACCCGTCGACGTGGACGATGTCGCCGGGTCGGAGGCGTTCGAGTGCGGCATCGACCGCGACGTTCACAGAACGCGACCGTCGAGCCCGTTCGAGCTCGCCGACCAGGTTCCGGTAGTGCTCGATGTCGCCGCGTTCGCACCGGGCGGCCTCCCGATGGCGCTCGGCCTCGGCCCTGACCCGCTCGAGCCGTCGCTCCATCTGGACCACGGCCTTGTCGGTTCGGTACTGGGCGAACGACAGGTTGAGCAGATGGTGGGCCTCGGTCCGGTCGGTGCGGCGCATCAGGTTCACGGCCATGTGGTAGGTGGGCCGGAAGCTCGACGTGAGCTCGTACGACCGTGTCGACGCCAACGCCGCCGTCTGCTCGAACGTCACGAAGGGATTCCACAGCGTGACGGCGTAGCCGATGGTGTCGATCCCCCGGCGGCCGGCGCGTCCGGTCAGCTGGGTGTACTCGCCCGGCGTCAGGAACTCGTGGTGCTCACCCGTGAACTTCGTGAGCCGTTCGATCACGACGGTGCGGGCCGGCATGTTGACGCCCAGCGCCAACGTCTCGGTGGCGAACACCAGCTTCACCAGCCCCGCCGCGAAGGCCTCCTCGACCGCCTCTTTCATGGGCGGTACGGCGCCGGCATGGTGCGCGGCGATCCCCCGTCCGAGAGCGTCGAGCCAGGCGGGGTAGCCCAACACGGTCAACTCGTCGTCGGAGAGGACCCCCACCTTGCGTTCGGCGATCTCGAGGATGCGGCTGCGCTCGTCGTCGTCGGTGAGGGTGATGCCGCTCCTGACGCACTGGCGGACGGCGTCGTCGCACGCGGCCCGACTGAAGATGAACGTGATCGCAGGCAGCAAGATGTCGGCCCGGAGCGCGTCGAGCACGTCGGTCCGGCTGGGCGTGAACACTGCCTTGCGCCGGCGAGCGCCGGGCCCAGCGTGACGTCCCTTGGTGGCGTTGGCGACGAGCCGGCTCACACCGGGGTTGGGCCGGAAGTCCTCGCCCACGAACGTGGGCAGCAACGACACGTCGCCTGAATCGCGCGTGCCCACCATGTACAGGTGGTGCAACGTGACCGGCCGGCGCTCCTCGATGACCACCTCGGTCTCGCCGCGAACCGTGGTGAGCCACTCCCCCACCTCCTCGGCGTTGGACACCGTCGCCGAAAGGCACACGAGGTGCACCGTCTCGGGGAGGTGGATGATCACCTCCTCCCACACCGCACCTCGCCCAGGATCTTGCAGATAGTGGACCTCGTCGAGGACGACGTACCGGAGCCCCGTCAACGACGACGACCCGGCATAGATCATGTTTCGCAGCACCTCGGTGGTCATCACCACCACGGGAGCCTCGCCGTTGATCGAGTTGTCCCCCGTGAGGAGCCCGACGCGATCCTCTCCCAGGCTGCGCTTCAGATCGCCGAACTTCTGGTTCGACAGCGCCTTGAGCGGCGTCGTGTAGAAGACCTTGGCCCCGACGGCCAACGCCCGAGCCACCGCGTACTCGGCCACGATCGTCTTGCCCGAGG
>JANLSK010000213.1:0-6415 GCA_031362415.1 Actinomycetes bacterium
CGGTGACGACGAGGCCGACCTTGACGCTGCTGGCGAGGGCGAGCAGGCCGAAGGCGAAGGCGCCCTCACGGAGCTCTCGGCCGAGGAGCTGGCCCAGATGCTGCTCGAGGCGCTCATGTCCGACAACCGCGATGCCTTACGCCGCTTGGCTGCCGCAGCGGTCTCGCTCTACGCGGGCATGGAGCCGGGCCGCCCCGTCGGGGGCACCTACTACCTGTATCGCACGCTGCGCCAGATCAACTTCGACGGGCTGCTGCAGCAACTCCAGGAGCAGTCGAAGAACCGGGGCCGCTACCCCGAGGACGAGCTCGACCGGCGCCTGTTCGACGAGGAGCTCCAAGCCCGCCTCAAGAAACTGCGCGACCTCGTGGAGTCCGAGATTCGTCGCCGGCTCGTTGAGGATCGGGGCGCGGCGGCGTTGGCCAAGACGCTGCGCAAGCCCCTCCCCGAAGACGTCGACTTCATGCACGCCTCCCGTGAGGAGATGGCCGCCATCCAAAAGGCCATCGAGCCCCTCACCCGGGCCATGGCCGCCCGTCTGGCCCAGCGCCGCCGCCGCCGGCGCCGGGGCACGCTCGACTTCCGCAAGACCGTGCGGGCCTCGCTGTCGTACGGCGGGGTACCGGCCGATCCCAAGTTCAAGCACCCCCGCCCGTCCAAGCCCGAGATCATGGTCGTGGCCGACATCTCAGGCTCGGTGGCCAGCTTCGCCCGGTTCACCCTGATGTTCGTGTACACCATGGCGTCGCAGTTCTCGAAGGTCCGCTCGTTTGTGTTCATCGACGGCATCGACGAGGTCACCCGGTTCTTCGAGGAGTCGGGCGACATCAACGAGGCCGTGTACAAGGTGAACACCGAGGCCGACGTGGTCTGGGTCGACGGCCACTCCGACTACGGGCACGCCTTCGAGGTGTTCCACGAACGCTTCGCCCGTCAGGTGAGCCCCAAAACCACGATCCTGTTCCTGGGTGACGCCCGCAACAACTACCACGCTCCCCAGTCGTGGGTGGTGCGGGAGCTCTCCAAGCGGGCCCGTCACGTCTACTGGCTCAACCCCGAGCCCCGGGGCTACTGGGACTCCGGCGATTCGATCGTCAGCGAGTACGGCCGGTTCTGCGACGCGGTCCACGAGTGTCGAAACCTGCGCCAGCTCGAGCAGTTCGTGGCCCGTATCGTCGAGCACTGAGCCCGTTCGCCCCGCCCCTCGTGCAACTCCCGGGAGGTCCTTCGAGGGCTGCCCTCACCCCGGGGAGTCGACGCGGGTCTCGTGGCGCTCGTCGAGGAGGTTCCAGACCCGGTCGGCGATGCGCACCAACCCGATGAGCTGACTGCGTTCGAGCCGTCGAAACGGCCGACCATTGCGCCCGACCAACATGGTCGCGGCCCGAGAAGGAAGCGTGGCCACGGCCAGGTCGTCGGGACCGGCGGCGCCCTCGACCACCGCAGGAGACGCCGAGATGCCCAGGGCCAGCGCCCGCAGCGCCCGCCCGGTCGGGACGCCGTCGCCGCTGGCCGAGAGCACCTCGTCGCCCAGCACCAGCGCCGTCCAGTCGGCCCCGAACTCGTGGCGGACATGGCTCACGAGCGTGGAGACGAGCTCCTCGGACGAGTGGGTTTCGCACAACCGGGCCGCGGCACGAAGGGCGTCGAGATGGGCATCGGGGAAGCGCTCGACGGGGCGGACCTCCTCGACAGAGGCTCCGTCGACCTCTTCGATCTCCCTGATCAACACCGGGATGAGAGCCGGATCGGCCAGCTCCACGGCGAACTCGTCGATGGCGATCCCGTCGCCGCGCTCGAGCACGTCGATC
The DNA here is from genome assembly GCA_031362415.1 of Actinomycetes bacterium. Taxonomy (GTDB): domain Bacteria; phylum Actinomycetota; class Acidimicrobiia; order IMCC26256; family VFJJ01; genus VFJJ01. The sequence goes on from JANLSK010000213.1 coordinate 1,812, forward strand.
GAGACGATGTCGCCGCGCACGGCGCCGATGCCCGACGCCACCTGGCCGAGCGCGCCCGGGCGATCGCTCAGCCAGACCCGGATCAGGACCGGCGTCACCGCGGGCGGGAGGGTCGAACCGGTCGTCGGATCGGGCTTGGAAACTGTCGTGGACATCCCGGGAGGGTACCGGGTGCACGAATCCATCGCGTGACACGCCTGTCGCCAGGCGTCTCCGTCAGCCAAGCGTCTCCGTCGTTGCTGAGACTCGGAGACTCGGAGACTCGGAGACTCGGAGACTCGGAGACTCGGAGACTCGGAGACTCGGAGACGGGTCGATCGTCGGGCTGGTCGTAGCCTCACTCACAGATGGGACTGCTCCGGCGCAATCGTGACTTCAGGTTGCTGTATCTCGCGCAGCTCGTCTCGTTCCTCGGCGACTGGTTCGCCACGGTCGCGCTGATCGGCCTGATCCTCGACGAGACCGGCTCCGAGGTGCTCGCCGCCGCGGTGTTCGTCGCCCAGGTGCTCCCCGGGCTGTTCGCCACGCCGGTCGCCGGGCCGGCTGCCGATCGTCACGACCGCCGGCGCCTGGTCATGACGGTCAGTGCCGCGCAGACCGTCGCCGCATCGGGATTCCTGCTGGCGGGGACGCTCGGGGTGGGACTCGGGCTGGCGGCGCAGGCGGCGATCTCGTTCTTGGGCGCGTTCGTGACCCCGGCGGTGGGCGCGGCGGTGCCGCATCTCGTCGATCCCGAGGATCTCCCGACGGCGAACGCGCTGCAGTCGTCGACCTGGGGCACCATGCTGGCTGCCGGGGCCGGCATCGGCGGGTTGTTCACCGCGGCGTTCGGACGTGATGCCGCGTTCATCGCCGACATGGCATCGTTCGCGCTGGCCGGTGTGCTGATCGCCGGTATCCGTCGCCCGATGGCCAGGGCCCAACCCGCATTGGCCGACCCCGACGGAGATCGTGAGCGCGCCCACCCCATTCGCGAGCTCACCGAGGCCGTGCGCCACGTGCGCGCCGACGCCCATCTGTCGAAGCTGATCATGGCCAAATTCGGTCTCGGGCTCTCGGCCGGCGTTGCCGGGCTGCTTGCCGTGATCGCCACCGACGGTTTCGGGACCGGTGACGGCGGCATCGGCGCGCTGCTCGCGGCACGCGGGATGGGCGCGTTCCTCGGCCCCATGGCCGCGGCGCCGATCATGCGGCGGGGGATCAGGGCGATCATGCCGGCGTGTAGCATCTGCGCCCTGGTGTTCGGGATCGGCTACGGCCTGGTTCCCGCAGCGGGTTCGATCGGCGTGGCCGCCGTGTTCGTGGCCCTGGCCCACTTCGGGGGTGGCGCCAACTGGGTGATGTCGACCTACGGGCTCCAGGTGAGCGCGCCCGACCGGCTGATGGGACGGGTGCTGTCGCTCGACTTTGCGCTGGCCAGCGCGACCCTGTCAGTGTCGTTCCTCAGTGCCGGCGTGCTCGGGGCCGTGTTCAGTCCCGAGACCGGTGTGCTCGTGTTCGCCGCCGTGGCTGCGGTGTGGGCGGTGTTCTACTGGTGGTGGAGCGGTCCGTTGTGGAAGGCCCACGCCTCGACAGCCGATGCCGATTCTGCGAGCGATGCTGCGGCTGACGCTGATGTTGATGCTTCGATCGATTCTGCGTTGACGAGCGATTCTGGGGCCGGGGGCCCGGTCGACGAGGCCGGGAGGCTCGACCGGTAGCGTGGGGCTTCGTGGAACGGCTTGGGGTGTTCGGCGGCACGTTCGACCCGATCCACGTCGGGCACGTCGTTGCCGCGTCGACGGTGCGTCACGACGTGGGTCTCGATCGGGTGCTGTTGATGGTGGCCGGCGATCAATGGCAAAAGCGCGGGAAGGTGGTGGCGTCGGCCGTCGACCGTCTCGACATGGCCCGGGCGGCGGTCGTCGGAATCGAGGGTCTCGAGGCCTCGGCCCTCGAGATCGAGCGGGGACGGCCGTCGTACACCCACGAGACGCTCGAAGCGCTCCAGGCTCCGGGGCGGGAGCTGTTCCTCGTGCTCGGCGCCGATGCGGCCCGCAACACCGGAACCTGGGTCGAGGTGGCCCGATGCCAGGAGCTGGCCACGCTGATCGTGGTGAGCCGGGCCGGCGATCCGGGCGAGCCCGCCGACCCGTCGGGCTGGCGATGGCGCACCGTCACCATCCCCTGGCTCGACCTCTCCTCGACCGAGCTCCGGGCCCGGCTGGCCGCCGGTCGTCCGGTCGACGGCCTGGTACCGAGCCCCGTCATCGAGCTCATCCGGGCCCGAGGCCTGTTCGCCTGAGCTGGGCATCGTGTCACCCAAGGTGACGATGTGATGGCTGAGCTGCCGGAATCGCTCGGCGACCTGCGACAATGGTGAAGGCGCGTGACGCGTCGCACCCATCTCGTCGATCAAGGAAGCCTGTGGCCGACACTTCAGTCCAGCACGTGCAGTCCAACACCGAGCCCGCCAACACGGCGACCACAGCGACGATCATCCGCCGCGTCGTGATCGCTGCCCGCGCGGCTGACGACAAGAAGGGCGAGGACACCCTGATCCTCGAGGTCGGCCCGGTGCTGTCGATCACCGATGCCTTCGTGATCACGAGCGGCACGAACCCTCGCCAGGTGCGCAGCATCGCCGAGGAGATCGAGCTCCAGCTCGCCACCCAGGAGGGCATCAAGCCGAACCGGGTCGAGGGCCTCAAGGAGGGCACCTGGGTGCTCGTCGACTACGGCGACTTCGTGGTGCACGTGTTCCTCGATGAGAGCCGTCGCTTCTACGACCTTGAGCGACTGTGGTCGGACGTGGCCGTGATCCCGTGGGCGCTGGCGGCGGCCCCCGGGGCTCGCTCGGCGTGAGCGTGCTCGACGGGTCATCGAGCCTGAAGTGATCAGGCCCAGTCGCTGAGCTCCGGCGGGTTGGTGTAGGGCTGGTGGTCTCGGTGGATGCTCGGGGAGATGGCGAGGCCGAGGTTGGCGGCAAAGGCATCGATACCGATCGTGGTGCCGCCGTCGCAGGTCCAGTCGCCGTCGCTGCAGCGCCAACCGGGTTGGGCGGTCGCCGCGAGGCCGCCCGTCCAGTAGAGCACTCCCTGCACACCGGAACCAGGCCGGCAACCGTTGGCGCTGGCGTCGGGGACGGGGTCGTCGATGACCACACCGAGGAGGCGTCCGCCGAACGTCTCGCCGCGGCAATAGAGCTCGGCGGCCGCTGCGCCTCCGTTGGAGAAGCCGTTGGCGATCACCCGACCGCATCCTGCGCCGTCGATCGCCGCGGTGAGGGCTGATCGCATCGCGCTGTAGCGGTCGTCGGGGAAGTAGAGCCACTGGCGGCCGCCCCAGCCCTCGCCGTTGCCGCTGGGACTGACCACGGTGAGGCCGTTGTTGTTGACGGTGGTCTGTGCGCCGGTGCCGCCCTTGCCGTGGAGGACGAGGAGGCACGTCACCGTCGGAGGCGCAGGCGCAACCGGCGCAGGCGCAACCGGGGCCGGAGGTGCAGGGGCGGGGGGCCGGGGTGCTGGGGACGGCGTCGGCGGGGCCGGCACCGTTGCGGCCGCCGTGGGACCGGTCGCGGCCACCGCCTCGCTCAGGGTGCCCACGACGCTGACGGGGCTCGGGGCCGAGACCGTAGCGCCGGCGCTCCCGGGCTCACCGGCCGTGGTGGACCCGGCCTGAGGCGATGCGCCGGGTGGAGACGAGTCGGTGCCGTTCGGGTCGGCGGGGGCATCGGCGCTCGCGGACGGGGATGCCGGTGTGGACGCGGGCCCGGCCGCATCGGGCTCGTCGCTCGAGCTGCCGCAGGCGGCGAGCACGCTCATGGCGGCGATCACCGTGACCGCGAGCGACCAGCCACGGGACATGCGCGATCTGTGCCGAGCCACGTCATCGCCTCCAGAGTCGGGCTCAGTCTGCCTTCCGACAGCGGTGCATGGGCGTCACCCGGTGGGGCGCGTCGGCAGATGTGACCGAGACCGGCACGTTCGGGCCGCCGGGGACATGACCCGATGGGATGATGCCGGGCTCGGGCGGGAACTACGAGACGCTCACGTCGTCGAATCGGGTCCGGTTCGCGGTGGTCGCGGCGTTGTCGTCGTGGTTGACGAGCGTGAGCCGTACAGCCGCGCCGGCGTGGGCCCCCAGCGCAACCACCACCGGTTGCCACGTGGTCGTGTTCGTACACGTCGGAGCGAGGATCGTCGTCGTCGCTGACGTGACCAGGTTGGTGAGCGTGGCCGTCGTCCAGTCATTGGCGACACCGCCGGTGCAGCGCGGGCGATACCAGAAGCGGAGCGTTCCGCCTCCTACGGGAACGGTGAACACCTGCGTGATGCTCGAATCGCCGTTCGTGGGGGTGGTTGTTCCCACCAGGGCCGTCCAGGCACCGGTGCGGGCCGTGTCGTGCGCAGCGGCGATGCCCGAGGAGCTCCAACCGGTGAGGTTTCCGGTCTCGAATCCCCCGTTGACGATCACCGAGCCCGCCGGTGGCGGCGGTGGTGGCGGTGGCGGTGGCGGTGGTGGCGGTGGCGGTGGCGGCGGCGGTGGCGGCGGTGGCGGCGTTGCTGCCACCGCGGTAGCACCGGTAGCGGCCAGCGATGTGCCGCACTTCGCGCAGAACCGTG
>JANLSK010000222.1:0-44896 GCA_031362415.1 Actinomycetes bacterium
GGGGGGGGTGCCCCCACCCCCCCCCCCCACCTCCGGGCTCGATAGTGGCGACCTTGTCCGGACGGGACGACCGAGAGACCTTCGATGGACGACCTCCTCGCCTACGGCGTGCTCGGCATCTGCCTCGGCTCGATCTACGCGATCGCCGCCACGGGGTTGGTCGTCACGTACAGCACGTCAGGCATCTTCAACTTCGCGCACGGCGCCGTGGGCATGCTGAGCGCCATCTTCTACTGGCAGCTCCGGTTCGGCTGGGATCTCCCGGCACCCATCGCCCTCATCGGCACGATCCTCATCTTCGCCCCCCTCGTCGGAGCCCTGCTCGAGCTCCTGATCATGCGGGGACTGCACGGGACGTCCGAGATCACCCAGCTCGTGATCCCGATCGCCGTGCTCTTGGCCATCAACGGCCTGGCCACGTGGGTGTGGTTCCGCGACAGCAACGTCGCCCGTCTCCCCACCCGGTTCTTCGGCGACGACAAGTACGTCGAGATCTTCGGGCAGGCCGTCTTCTGGCATCAGATCATCGCCGTGATCCTGGCCGTCATCATCGCCGGGGCGCTGTATGTCCTGCTGTATCGGACCCGTCTCGGCGTCACCATGCGGGCGACGGTCGACGACCGCAACCTGCTCATGATGAACGGCGGTCGTCCCGACCGGATGAGCCTGGCCAGTTGGGCCATCGGTTCGTCCATGGCGGGCCTCGCCGGCGTGTTGCTCGCCCCGAACCTCGGTGCCCTGCAGGTGCTGGCGCTCACCCTGCTCGTGTTCGACACCTACCCCGCAGCCATCGTCGGCCGGTTGCGCAGCGTGCCCCTGGCGTACCTGGGAGGCATCGCCTTCGGGTTGGCCAAGTCGTACTGGGACAAGATCTCGCTCACAAGCAACGGCCCCCGGTGGGACGCCTTCGCCAACCTGCGCATCGCCCTTCCCGCGGTGTTGCTGTTCGTCGCCCTCCTCGTGCTGCCCACCGAACGGCTGCGCGGCGCGGTGGTCACCCGCACCCGCGAGCGTTTCCACGTTCCCACCATGAAGCAGGCCCTGGTGTGGGGCGCCGTGCTCATCGGTGTGGTCGCGATGATGCAGGCGCTCATGGTGAACTCGGCCGTCATCACCTTGTCCAACGGCATCGCGCTGGCGCTCATGGCCCTGCCCCTGGTGCTGCTCACGGGGTACGCGGGCCAGCCCAGCCTGGCGGCCTACTCGTTCGCCGGTATCGCGGTCATCGCCGCCTGGCAGTGGGACGTCGGCCCGGGAGGCCAGGCCACCAAAGAGAGCCTGTCGGTCGTGGCCATCATCGTGGCCATGGCCGTGTGCGCGGTCGTCGGCGGTCTCATCGCCCTTCCCGCACTCCGACTCAAGGGGCTGTATCTCGGTCTGGCCACGTTCGCCTTCGCCATCATCGTCGACCAGCTCGTGCTCCGTCAGCAGGACCCGATCGGCGTGAACTTCTTCGGGCTCGATTTCGACATCAACTTCTTCACCGACTCCACGTTCACCGTGCCCCGACCCAACTGGTTCGGTGTCGACTTCCTGGCCAGCCAACGCAACTACCTCATGTTGATGACGGTGTTCTTCGCGCTCATCGGGATCGGGCTCATCGCCATCCGTCGGTCGGCGTTCGGTCGCTCGATCGTGGCCATGAAGGACAGCCCCGCAGCGTGCGCCACCCTCGGGCTCGACGTGACCCGGCTCAAGCTCACGGTGTTCATGCTGGCGTCGGCCCTCGCCGGTCTGGGTGGGTTGTTGTGGACCGCGCAGCAGCGGACCGTCAACAACAACGGAACGTTCGACGTGTTCCTCAGCCTGGCCTTGTTCATGATCGCCGTCGTCGGCGGTATCGGGTACGTGAGCGGCGCGCTCCTCGCCGGCATCTTCTTGTCGGTGCTCAGCGTCGTGTTCCCGAACATCTTGGACATGCTCGGTGAGGAGCTGCCCGGGCTGCACTGGTTCTTCGTCGACGGCCTCGGCAACTTCACCAAGTACCTCGGCCCGGCCCTCATCGGTATCGGCCTGGGCAAGAATCCCAGCGGTATCGCCCAGCAGATGATGGACGGGTTCCGTCCTCTCGCCAAGGCCCCCAAGGCCGTGGCCACCTGGGCGGGGGCCATCGTGGTGATCTGGTTCCTCGCCTGGCAGGACGTCATCGGCAACTGGACCTTCACGTTGCTCGTGATGGCGTCGGCGTTCACCGTGCCCGGCATCATCATGCGAGCGAACCGGGAGCGCTTCGCTGCCGAGCTGGCCGTCATGGACGGTCCCGACCTCGACCGGCTCGGTCTCGACTCCCCGCTCACGGTGAGCGATCGCGACACCTTCGACACCGCGCTCAAGCTGCCGGCCCTGCCCTGGGTGGTGCAGCAGTGAGCGCGCTGAAGCCGGCCGGAGCAGGGGCAGGAGACGGAGCAACGACGAGCGTGCTCCGGGTCGAGCACGTGTCGATGCGATTCGGCGGACACCTGGCCGTCGACGACGTGAGCTTCGAAGCCGGTCCAGGCACGATCACCGGGCTCATCGGGCCCAACGGAGCGGGCAAGACCACCCTGTTCAACATCATCACCGGCCTGCTCGAACCAACCAAGGGCCAGGTGCGCTTCGACGGGCGCGCCATCACGCGTCTCAAGCCGTTCAAGCGGGCCCGGCTGGGCATCGGGCGCACCTTCCAGCGTCTCGAGCTCTTCACGTCGCTGTCGGTCGGCGACAACATCCGCGTCGCCGGCGAGATACGCAACCGGTGGCACAAGGGTCGCATCAACGTCCACGCCGAGGCCGATCGGATCATGGAGCTCATCGGCGTCGACCACCTCGCCGACCGCGAGGTGACCGAGATCCCCACGGGCATGGCCCGCCGGGTCGAGCTGGGCCGGGCGCTCATGACCCATCCGAAGCTGCTGCTGCTCGATGAGCCGGCGTCGGGCCAGGACGAGACCGAGACGCAGGAGTTCGGCGAGCTCCTGCAGCGCCTGGCCGCCGAGGGGACGGGCATCCTGCTCGTCGAGCACGACGTGTCGCTGGTGATGGCGGTGTGCGAGTACATCCACGTGCTCGACTTCGGAAGGATCATCGCCGCCGGAATCCCGTCCGAGATCCGAGCCAACAAGCTCGTCCTTGACGCCTACCTCGGTGCCGGTACCCCCGACGACACCGCCGCCATCGCCGCGGCCCTCGATGCCGGCATCGTCGTCACCGAGACCGACCTCCATGTCCGCACGCCCGAGCCGCCCGTGACCGCCGCGGACGGGTCGTCAACACCGCTCGAGCCGTTGCTGGAGCTCGTCGACGTGCGGGCCGGCTACGGCAGCATCGAGGTGCTCCACGGTGTGAGCCTCGCTGTACCCCAGGGCTCGGTGGTAGCGCTGCTCGGGCCCAACGGCGGCGGCAAGTCGACGACGCTCAAGGTGTGCGGCGGGTTCGTCCCGCTCACGAGTGGCGAGCTGCGCATCGCGGGCCGAGCGGTCACCGGTATCTCCCCCGACACGCTGGCCCGTCACGGCGTGTGCACCATCCCCGAGGGCAAGGGCATCTTCCCGAACCTCACCGTCGGCGAGAACCTCCGGATGGCCACCTACACCGGAACGCCCCTGAAGGACGTCGAGGACATCGCCTACAGTCGCTTTCCGCGTTTGGCGGAACGACGCAACCAGCTCGCCGGGACCATGTCGGGGGGCGAGCAGCAGATGCTGGCGATGAGCAGGGCGTTGGGTACCAACCCCGCCGTGCTGCTCCTCGACGAGCTGTCGATGGGGTTGGCCCCGCTGGTGGTCACCGAGCTCTACGAGGTCGTCGCCCACGTCTCGGCGCTGGGCGTGTCGATCCTCGTGGTCGAGCAGTTTGCCCGTACCGTGCTCGGCGTCGCCGACATCGCGGCGATCATGCTGAGCGGGCGCATCACGCGGGTCGGTCGACCCGACGAGTTGGAAGAAGAGCTGTCCTCCGCCTACCTAGGTGCTACCACATGACAAGTCAAGACCGGATCGAGCAGTTCAAGGCCGAGGTCGCCGACCTCAAGCTCAAGACGTCGACGGGAGGCAGCGAGAAGGCCGCGGGCAAGGCGGGGACGATCTTCATGTTCCTGGCCGTGATCGTGGGCTTCGGCGCCTACGTGCAGTCGACGAGCGCCGAGAACGCCCTCGATCAGAACGAGCTCATCATCCTCACGCTGGCCTGCGTGGTTCTGGCCGTGGTCGGAGCCGCGCTGTACCTCGCGACCAAGATGATCACCTTCTGGCGCTTCTGGATGCTGCGCCAGATGTACGAGCACCAGGCTCACCTCGATCAGCTCTCCGAGCGAGTCAGCCCCTGAACCTCAGGAGCGGATCTCAGGCGTGCCTTGCCTTGGCCGCCGCCACCGCACGACGTGCGCCAGCCGCCGCGCACCCAGGGGCCGGCATCGTGATTGCCAATCCCTGAGCTCCCGGTCCACACTTCTCCTTGCTGATCGACGCAACCGCGTCGCGGGCAAGGGGGAACGATGAAGGCCATCCGTACCTGTGCTGTCCTGCTCACGTTGGCGTTCGTGGCTGCCGCGTGCGGCAGGGACGACGACGACACCTCGGCCGCGCCCGAGACGACCGTCGCGCCCGACACGACCGTCGCGTCCACCGAGCCCAGTGGTGCGTCGTCGGCGCCGCCGGGCGGCGACACCACCACCACGGGCGCCGAGGCCACGAGCCCGCGCCCTGCGGTTCTTGCGCCTCGGGCCACACCACCGACAGACTTCCAAACATGACGTTCGTCACACTCGCCACGTGCGGGAGCGAGGGCGATCGTTGTGACCAGACCGAAAAGAACACAACGCAGGACCAACCACGAGGGGGCTCGATGAGAAGACTGAGATGGATCGCTGCGGTACTGGCACTGGGGATGATCGCTGCGGCGTGTGGCCGCGATGACGACGACACCGCTGCCCCGGCCGACGAGACCACGGCTCCGGCAGACGTGACCACCGCACCGGCAGACGTGACCACCTCAGGCGCGACCGGCGACCCGGCAACGACCGCGCCGGTGGCGACGACGGAGCCGGCGCCCGTCGACCCCTGCGAGGGCGTCACGCTCGAGGCCACCGAGATCGGTGTCAGCGAAGACACCATCACCATCACCGTGATGGCCGACACCGGCTCGCCCTTGGCTCCGGGTCTGTTCCAGGGCTCGATCGACGCCGTCGTGGGCTGGGCCGAGCAGATCAACGAGAACGGCGGCCTGGCCTGCCGTGAGGTGAAGGTGGAGGAGGCCGACTCGCAGATCAACCCCACGGAGACCACCAACGGCTTCCTCGCGGGCTGCGAGGGCTCGTTGGCCATGGTGGGCACGAACGCCCTCTTCGCCATCGACGTGAACGACCTCCAGACCTGCCCCGACCAGAACGGCGACCCGACCGGTATCCCCGACATCGCGGGGTTGTCGGTGGCACCGGCCCAGGCCTGCTCCACGGTCACGTTCGCCGCCCAGCTGGGCACCGGGAGCTGCCCGTACCCCGGGAACGGTCCACGCGACTACTCGGGCTCGGCCACCGGCATCATCGCCTTCCCCTGGGTCGTCCAGGAGTTCGGCAACGGTGCGACGTCGGTGATCGGCCTGACCGCGGCCGACCTCCCGAGCACCAAGGAGTCGTCGATGGCCTCGCTCCTCCAGGGGGTGGAAGCGGCCGGGCTCACGCTCGAGGCCTTCTTCCCGATCTCAGGAAGCGATGACCAGTCGACCTACGCCCCGTACATCCAGCGCCAAGCCGACTCCGGTGCGACGGTCTTCTACCCGAACAGCAACGACCAGGCGATGATCAAGTGGCACAACGAGGCGCTGGCCCAGGGCCTCGACATCGACTCGATCCTCCGGTACTGCAGCCTCTCCTGCTACACCGAGTCGTTCCGTGAAGCGGGCGACGTCGTGGCTGGCACCTACATCGGCATGAACTTCCTGCCCTTCGAAGAAGCCGACACCAACGAGAACCTGGCCAACTATGTGGCCGCCGTCGACAAGCCCGTCGGCTTCGGTGCCAACTCGTGGGCGGCCGCGCTGCTGTTCCAACAGACCGTCGAGGAGATCGTGGCCGCCGAGGGCCCCAATGCCCTCACCCGGGCCCGGTTGCTCGAGCAACTCGCCAAGGTGGAGAGCTTCGATGCCGGGGGGATGTTCGGCCCGGTCAACATCGGCGAGCGCATCGGCTCGCCGTGCTTCGTCGTCTTGCAGTTCGACGGTTCCGACTTCGTCCGGGTCCACCCCGAGGAGCCGGGCACGTTCGATTGCGAGGCCACCATTCCCGCCACGCTCGAGGACTTCGACGCCATCGCCTACCACGACGCCAACGCCGGGTAGCGACGGCGAGTGGCTCATCATCAATGGGGGAAGGGGAGACCCTTCCCCCATTGATCGCATTGTGTCGACGAATCCGATCGGACCATGTCCGTCGGCGAGATGATCAGCTCCAACGAGGAGAGGTGAGGGAACCCGGTGAAGCGCTCGGTGGGACTGGCTCTGGGACTGGGCTTTGCCTTCCTCGTATTCGTGTCGTGGAAGTACTGGGCCGGCAACGATGTCACCGGCGACGGGATGCTCACGACGCTGGTCATCGGGATCACCCTCGCGGCCATCTACGCGATGTACGCCACCGGCCTCGTCGTCGTGTACACCACGACCGGGATCTTCAACTTTGCCCAGGGCGCCGTGGGCGCGTTCGGGGCGTTCCTCTACTGGGAGCTCCACGTCAACCAGGGTTGGCCCACGCTGGTGGCGATCCTCGTGGTCGTGGGCGTCGTGGCCCCGCTCATCGGCGTGATCCTCGACATCTTGATCATGCGCAAGCTCCAGGGCGCGCCGTTGGTCGTGCAGCTCATGGTCACCGTCGGGCTCATGCTGTTCTTCCTCGGGATCACGGCCAACATCTGGAAGCCCGACACGCCCAGGTCCGTCACCGCCTTCTACCATCCCGACGGCTTCGATATCGGCCCGATCGTCGTCACCTGGCATCGCCTCATCACCGTGTTGGTCGCCATTGCCGTCGCCGTCGGGCTGCGGTTCTTGCTGTTCAAGACCCGCATGGGTATCGCCATGCGAGCCGTGGTCGACAACCGCGGTCTCGCGGCCTTGAACGGCGCCCGGCCCGGAGTGATCTCGGCCACGGCCTGGGCCATTGGATGCTCGCTCGGCGCGCTGGCCGGGATCCTCATCGCCCCGGGCACGGAGTTCAATCCCAACAACCTCAACATCGTCATCATCATCGCCTTCGCCGCCGCGGCATTCGGTCAGCTCAAGAGCCTGCCGCTCACGCTCGTGGGTTGCCTCGTGCTCGGCGTGACCCGGGCCTACAACCAGCAGTTCCTCTCGTTCGGATCCGACTTCCCGAAGTCGAACGAGGCCATCGCGCCGATCCTGCTGTTCATCGTCGTGCTGGCGCTGCCCCAGGCCCGCCTGGAGGTGGGACGGGTCGTGCGCAACGTGCGTCGCGTCGAGCGCCACACGCACTGGTGGGAAGCGGTCATCGGCATGCTCGTGCTGTTCGCGATCGTCTACCTGTGGAGCGACGGCTGGAACCAGGTCACCCAGAACCGCTGGACGCTGGCGATGTACACCTCGATCATCGTGCTGTCGCTCGTGCCGCTCACCGGATGGGCCGGCCAGGTCAACTTCGCCCCCCTCGCCTTCGCCGGCTTCGGCGCCTTCTTGTTCCAGAAGCTCGCCGGTGACGGCAGCAACGCCCTCTGGCTCTTCGTGGTCGCCTTGTTGTGCGCCCCGCTCGGGGCCCTGGTCGCCCTCCCGGCATCCCGGCTGAAGGGGCTGTATCTGGGCCTCGCCTCGATGGCCTTCGCCCACGGGATGGCGGTGCTGTTCTTCCCCCATCCCAAGACGTTCAAGGAGTCGTCGGGCAAAGAGGCCTTCGCCGACCTGCGCCTCTTCGGCCACGCCTTCGACGAGCGCCGCGAGTACCTGCTGTTCCTGGTGATCGTGTTCGGGCTGATCCTGATCGGCCTCGTGAAGCTGCGGACCTCGCGCTACGGTCGCCGCTGGGTGGCGCTCAACGACAGCGCGGCGGCCTCGGCCACCATCGGCATCAACGTGCGCGAGACGACGGTGCTCGTCTACGCCATCTCGGCCGCGATCGCCGGCTTCGGCGGTGCCCTGATGGCCGTCTCCCGTGGCACGGTCAACGAGCTCGACTACGAGCTGATCCTGGGGCTTCCGTACGTGCTGCTCGCCGCCGTCGGCGGCATCGCCTACCCCATCGCCGCGCTGTTCGCCGGGGTGAGCACGGTGCTGTTCTTCATCGTGAAGGACAAGTGGGACTATGTGATCTTCGCCGCCCTCCCGGTCGTCGGGCCGGGCCTGATGGCGATCGGGATGGTCGCCAACCAGCGCGGCGCCGTCTACGAGATGGGCCGGGGCTTCGCCGGAATCCTCCCCTGGCGATCTGACGCCCGCGAGGAGATGTCCCGTGAGAACGCCATGAAACGTGACCCCGAGATCGGTGATCTGGGGCTCACCCGAGCCTTCACCAACGACACCGTGATCGCCCTCGACCGCACGCTGGGCATCATCGAGGACGTCGCCGTCCCCGGCGGATACGGCCGCTGGCGCCCAGCTGCAGTCGCCATGGTCGGCGACGGCAACGGGCATGCCACGAACGGACATCCCCCGAATAACCACGGCGGCGCGCCGGCTCGGGAGGAGGTCGGCCATGGCGCTCCTTGAGGCTCGCGAGATCACCATGCGCTTCGGCGGGGTGCAGGCCCTGACCGATGCCGCCGTCAGCGTCGAACCGGCCACGATCACCGGGCTGATCGGTCCGAACGGCGCGGGCAAGACCACGTTGTTCAACGTGGTGACCGGGTTGCTCCCTCCCACCGCGGGACGGGTGCTCCTCGAGGGCGACGACATCACCGGGCTCGGCGTGCACACCCGGGCCCGCCGCGGGATCGCCCGCACGTTCCAACGCCTCGAGGCCTTCAACCGGCTCTCGGCGCGCGACAACGTGCTGGTGGCCGCCGAGGCCCGCCGCCGGTGGGATCGCAGCGGTCCCCATCCCCGCCAGGCCACCGACGAGATCCTCGAGCGGGTTGGCATCAGCGCCATCGCCGACATCACCGTGGGAACCTTGCCGACCGGCACCGCTCGCCTCGTGGAGGTGGCCCGGGCGCTGGCCACCGGCCCCAAGGTGCTGCTGCTCGACGAGCCGTCGTCGGGCCTCAACGAGCATGAAACGCACGAGCTCGCGATCTTGCTCCGCCAGCTCTGTGCCGATGGTCTGGCGATCCTGCTCGTCGAGCACGACATGGCGTTCGTGATGGGGCTGTGCCACGTCATCTACGTGCTCGACTTCGGCTCGATCATCGCCGTCGGTACCCCCGTCGAGGTCCAGGCCGATCATGCGGTACGGGCCGCCTACCTCGGCGACGAAGGAGCAGCAGCATGAGCGGTCAGGGCGCCGACCCGATCACCGCGGCCGTTCCCGTCCTCGAGCTGGTGGGCATCCGGGCCGGCTACGGGACGATCGACGTGCTGCACGGCGTCGACCTCGTGGTGCACAGCGGCCAGGTCGTGGCCCTGCTCGGGCCCAACGGGGCCGGCAAGAGCACAACGCTGGGCGTGGCCAGCGGGCAGATCCGGCCCACATCGGGCTCGGTGAAGGTGCTGGGCCGGGAGGTCAACGGGGTCTCGCCCGACAAGCTGGCCCGCGCCGGAATCTGCACCGTCCCCGAGGGGCGCGGCATCTTCCCGAACCTCACCGTCACCGAGAACCTGCGCATGGCCACGTACTCCGGCGCCAAGTTCAAGGACGTGCAGGAGCGAGCCTTCGGGCAGTTCCCCCGGCTCAAGGAGCGCCACAACCAGCTCGCCGGGACGCTCTCGGGCGGCGAGCAACAGATGCTCTCGATGTCGCGGGCCCTGGCCACCAACCCGGCGCTGCTGATGCTCGACGAGCTGTCGATGGGCCTGGCCCCGCTGATCGTCGAGGAGCTCTACGCCCACGTCGCCGCCTTCGCCCGTCAGGGCCTGTCGATCCTGATCATCGAGCAGTTCGCCCAAGCGGTGCTCGGCGTCGCCGACACCGCCCACATCATGCTCCACGGCCGTATCGATCGCAGCGGCCCGCCCAAGGAGATCGCCGAGATCCTCGCCGCGGCCTACCTGGGCATGTCGTAGCCGTTCGCTGCACCGCCCGTCCCGCACCCCGTTCTGCAACGCCGCCGCACCGTAACGCCGCCGCACCGTACCGCCGCCGTATCGCATTCGCATCCGCACCGAGAGGACGACGAGGATGACCGCCATGAACGACACCACGGATCTGACCAAGGCGCCGGCTGCGGCACCCTCCGCGTCGGAGAGCGCGACCTCGCCCCGGCTGGCCCAGTTCAAGCAGGAGGTCGACCAGCTCAAGGTGAGCGGGGGCCAGGCAAACCCGGAGAAGAAGGGCCTCACGCTCGGCGTCGTGGCCTGGGTGGCCGCCATCGTGCTCGAGTTCTGGGCCTACTTCGGCTCCAATGGCACCGACGATCCCCTGGCCCAGAACGACTTCCTGATTCTCTCCATCTTCGGCGCCACCCTCGCGGTCATCGGGACGGGCCTCGTCGTGAGGTATGCGCTCACTCGCTACTTCCGGTACTGGCTGGTGCGCCTCATCTACGAGGACCGCGAGCAGACCGACCGCATCGTCGCCGCGCTCGAACGCCGCCCGTGAGCGAGGCGTCCCCCGAGGTCGTCGCGCCGGCTTTTCTCACCCAGGAAACCCACCTCGAGCGGATCAACCGGGGGGAGCCCGCACCGGCCGATCTCCAACGTGTGGTCGACGGTCTGCGGACGCTCTCGGCCTGGGCGGTCTCAGCCCGCCCCGATGCTGTCGACTACGGCCCCGTGGCCAATCTGGTGGAGGCGGCCGTGGCCGCGTTGCCCCGTGCCACAGCGCGAGGCTCGCGTTACGTCGAGAGCGAAGGACGAGTCGGCGCCGGCGTCGGCGAGTTCAACCCCAACCGGCGCGGCACCCATCCCCTCCTGGGAACCGCCAACCCGGTGGCGCCGCCGATACACATCACCGCAACCAATGGGATCGTCACCGGTGATCTCGTGTTCAGCGTGATCTACGAGGGCAACGTCGACTGGGCCCACGGCGGGTTCATCGCCGCCGGCTTCGACATCGTATGCGGCCAGGCCACGCTGGCCAGCGGCCAAGGCGGCCCCACGGGCACGCTCTCGGTGCGCTACGTGAGCCCCACGCCGGTGGGCGTCCCCGTGCGCTACACGGGCTGGGTCGACCGCGTCGAAGGCCGCAAGATCCACGTGGCCGCCCGTCTGGCCGTCGTCGCCGACGACCGCACCTGCGCCACCGCCCAAGCCATCTTCATCGCCCGCTAGAGGTCTTGGGCCCGGATCCGGAGCAACAACCCCGTTCTTTGTGTCCAGGTCCGCGCCGGGCGCGGACCTGCATACAAAGAAGGGCGGAGTTCGGCGCTTTCAGACGATGTCGACGGGGGTGCCGAGGGGGAGATCCATCTCGATCAGACGGGTGACGGCGGCGTTCGAGATGCGGATGCAGCCGTGCGACACGTCGGTGCCGAGGACCCCGGGGGCGTTGGTGCCGTGGATGGCCACCTGGCCCGGTCCGCCACCGAACTGGAGCAGCACCTCCGAAAACGCCGACAAGCCCAGGGCGTAGGGACCGTAGGCGCCTCCCGGGTTGGCCAGCTTCCAGGTCTCGGAGACGAAGAACCGTCCGACCGGTGTGGGGGTGTCGGCCTTACCGACGCCGGCGGTCGTCGAGAACACCTCGACACCTGCGTCGTAGACCTTCACGGTGTGGGCTCGGCGGTCGACCACGATGCGGAACGGGTCCCTGACCAGATCGACATCGCGCAGGTCCATCCACGCCGTCACGCCGTTGGGACGCTGCGCCAGCATCACCTCGGCTCGGGCACCCACGATGCGCACCACGCGCAGGTGCACCGTCTGCTGCGCCGGGTTGGGACTCGAGACCACGGCTGCGGCACTCACCGTCCCCGTGCTGGCGTTGAACACCGGCGTGGCCGGCGCCTTGACCCGAGCGACCATGGTGACCGGGCTCGACTCGAAGCCCGGGAAAGCGTTGCCGTACAAGAGCGAGAGCGCTGCGCCGCCCGTGCTGGCCGCGCTCGACGTGGCCAGCCCGAGCACGGCGCCGTTGAGGCCCCGGCCCACCAGGTCACCGAGGAAGGGGGCATCTCCGTAAGGCGTGACGGAACCGTCGGAGCGGGTGATCCAGAAGCCGCCGCCGGTCCGGCTCCGCACGAGCCCGACGACGGGATGCAGACCGGCACCGCTGGGGGCCCGAGTGGGGGCCAGGGTCTTGGCGTCACCGAAGTTGGCGATGAGACCGTCAGTGGCGGCGATCCAGTACCCCTTTCCGGTCGCGGTGGGAGCGAAGCTGACGACCGGGGCCGCCGTGGCCCCTCGGGCGTCGCCAAAGTCCTGGGCCGCCCCGAAGGGGTACACCTCACCGTCGGAGCCGAGCATCCAGTAGCCGCCGCCGGCGGGCACGGGCGCGAAGCCCACGATGGGAGCAGCCGGCGGGGTGCTGCCGAGGCTGCCGACGAAGGTGGCGTCACCGAACGAGAACACGCCACCGTCGGTGGCAACCATCCAGTAACCCCGCCCGGTGGGGGTGGGGATGATGCCCACCACGGGCGCGTTGAGCTTCAGCCCGCCGGTGGAGCCGTGGTACTTGGCGTCACCGAACGAGAACACGCCGCCGTCGAGGCCGACGAGCCAGTAGCCCTTGCCGCTGGGCGTGGGCGCCAGGCCCACGACCGGGGCGTTGAGCTTCGAGCCGCCCATCGAGCCGTAGAACGTGGCGTCACCGAACGAGAACACCCCACCGTCGAGGCTGAACTGCCAGTACCCCGTCTCCGGCCCTTGGGGAGTTGGCGCGGCCTGGGCCCGATCGGCTCCGAGGGTGGGGATGGCCAGGGCCGCCACCGATGCCACCGCAAGGCCGAGGATGGCCGTGAACCGTCTCGCTCTGGTAAACCGCAATTGGAGTTCCTCCCGATACCGTTCGGCGCCTCGACCATATCGGCCGGTCGGGCGATCAGTGAACGGGTCGAGCTCGAATTGGAGGGGACTTGACGATGCCTTCACCTGGCAGTCCGAGTTGTCCGATTATTTCGCTGGACGGCCATGTCGCGAACGACCCTCGTGCGGTGTGTTCAGGGTGTGACCGCATCGCTGCAGCACGCCGACCGGCTGCGGGCCGAGGTCGCCGAGGAGCTGTCATGAACGAGCGCATGCGCAACGCCATGGAGTCGCTGGCCACCCGAGGTGAGGTGCGCGGCGCGGCCCGCGTCCTGGCCGAGATCGACGAGCGCCTGGGCGGGGTTTCACGCTCCGGCGGACGGGCTCGGTCGGGTTGGCGGAGTTGGCGGGGGCGCGCTGGCCCAGGCGGTGGACACCCGCCGTGGCTGGCACCCGGTGCTACGGCCCAGCTCTCTCGCAGCTTGCCTCCGCGCCCCCGTTCTCCGAGGAGCAGGTCACCGTCGATTCCGGCGAGGTCGACGACACCGACTGGCAGATCTACGTCTCGGCTGACGCGTCCACGCGCGGCAGCGGGTCGTTGTGCCACTCCGTCAATCAGGTGCGCGGTGGCTAGTCGGTCTGCTATGACGGCTCCGTCCAGTCGGCCCAACGGATCCAGCCCCAGTGGGTTCAGGTCGCCGACACCGATGCTGGCGTGATGTACGGCGTGGTGTCGCCTGACGTGGCCCGGCTCACGGCCGACGGGGTCGAGGTCGAGATCATCGAGGCCTGCGGCCTGCGGGTGTGGTCGCTCGGCGTGGTCTCGGAGTCTCCGGAGCTGACTGCGTACGACGAGTCCGGGACCAACATCGGCAACACCCCGCGTACGTCGGCCCGGCGTACACGCACGGCGAAGACACGAGCCCCGTCCTCGTCCCTGCGCCCAGCCGACGATTCGCCGCCCCGGTCGTGACGGGTGGCTCGGCCACCACCCGAGGGTAGATCGGGCTCCCACGGCGTCGCGGTACACCCCCCCTTCGAGCACCTGTCGTTCAACCGCACCAGAGCCCCACTGAGCGACAGGTGCTCGCTGTGGTGGGTGCGGCGAGCCATCCGCCGAGATCGCGGCATTTCGCTCCAGTTGGGGCGATCGCGGGCCGATGCCGAGGCATGGACCCCGCGCCCGCCGACGTTCCCGAGACCCTCCGCGCCGATTCTGCCGCAGAATCTGCGGAAGAATCGGACACCAGCCCGGCCACGAACCCAGCGACGTCGGCCACGACCGAAGCCACGACCTCGGGCGCAGAATCCCCCAGAAAATCGCGCGCTGCTTCGGCAGATTCCACAGAATCAGCCTCTGACCAGGCCGGGGGCCGCGCGCAGAATCTGTCGCAGAATCGGCGCGTACGACCAATGGCGGCCATCGCCGCCGTCGTCGCCGTGGCCCTGCTCATGGGCATCGGGGCCGGTGCGCTGCTCGCTCAACGCAACGACACCGGCGACACGACCACTGCCCCAGCCGGAGGCGACGACGCCACCCGGATCACGGGCCCGGCTGCGGCGGCGGGCTTCACCGGGCCCATCCATGCCCTCCCCGGGCTCGTTCCCGATGGCTTCGAGATCACCCACGTCGAGGACCTGCCGTGGCTGTTCGGCACGGGGACCGTCGACTCGACCGTGATCTTGTGGTCGCATCCCGACGCCGCCGGCGCCGTCGACACCGCCGACGCCGCCGAGGCGACCGTGGTGGCGACGACGGTGGTGCTGGGCGAGGCGGCCGTCATCACCGCTGGCGAGCAGGTCACCGTGCGCGGGCGGATCGGGCGCTTCCTCGCGCCGCTCGACACCGCGAGCGGCCTGGCCGTGCTCACCTGGGAGGAACAGGCTGGCGCGAGAGTGACCCTCAGCTCCCGCCAGGCGGCGACCAGCGCGGAGCTCGTCGCCATCGCCGACGGGCTGGCGTTCGACACCACCGGCACCAGCGTGATCGGCCTCACCATCGCCGGGGACGAGCTCGAACCCCGGACGGTCTCGCGGGCGCTGCCGGCCACCATCACCAACGGTCCCCGCGGCAGCCTGGTGTGGTTGGCCAGTGGCGAGGCGTCGATCTCGATCGTCGCCACGACCGGAACCGACGACGACCTGGTCGCCGCGAGCTGGATCTACCAACGCGACGCTCGATCGGGCACCCTGGTCGACGGCGACCCCGCCTTTCGAGCCCGCTACGAGCAGCGCGCCTCCGACACCGACACCGCGACCGCAACCGACACCGCAGGGACCGGCGCAGATGTCGCCCCGACCACCACGGTCGCCCCCGCCGGGCCCGAGACGATCGAGCACGAGATCCTGGCCTGGTTCGAAGCCGATGGCGTGCTCGTGGTCGTGAACGGTTTCGGCGTCGACGAGGCCACGCTCGCCGCCGTCGCCGCCAGCATCACGCTGGTCGACGACACGGCCTACGCCAGCGCGTCAGCGTCAGCCTTCACCGCCGGGAACTGAGCACCGCCGGGAACTGAGCCGGCCCAGCGCCGGACGCAAACGACCTCCACGACGTCGCAGCGACGAGGTCGATGCTAGAACCAGCCGGTGACGACGGCTTCCACGACGCCCAGCTCCCCAGGCTCCCAGGGCGCGCTGCTGCGAGCGTTCCGTCACCGTGAGTTCAAGCTGCTGTGGATCGGCTTCGTCGCCAGCCAGATGGGGTTCTGGATCAGTCACATCTCGATGCAGTCGCTGCTCGCCGACCTCACGGGTGACGACCCGGCCTGGATCGGATGGCTGTTCTTCGCCGTGTACATCCCGTCGCTGCTCTTGTCGCCGATCGCCGGGGTGGTGGCCGATCGGGTCGACCGCAAGCGCATCCTGGTCACGTGCTACCTCGCCGTGCTCCTGTTGTCGGCGAACAACGCCGTGTTCACGGCGACCGACATGATGACGCCGGGGCGACTGCTCGGCTTCGGCGCGGTCTTTGGCGCCGTGCTGGCCTTCATGGGCCCGGCGGCTCAGGCCGTGGTGGCCAACTCGGTGCCACCGGAAGACCTGGCCAGTGCCATCTCGCTCCAGGCCGGTGCCGGCAACCTCACCCGTGTGGTCGGCCCCATGCTGGCGGCGCCCGTCCTGGCCGGCGGTGGCGCCGACATCGCGTTCGCCGTGTACGCCGTGGCGATGTTGATCGTGACCGCGGTGCTGCTTCCCGTGCGCCTCACGCCGTACACGCCCGAGGCCGACGGTACCGGGGTGCTCGCCCGTATGGCCGACGGGCTGCACCACGCCCGTGAACGTCAGCCGGCACTGGCGGCCATCGTGTTGCTGGGGATGCTGTCGATCTTCGGTGTCGCCCACACGGCGCTGGTGCCCACGCTGGCGCGCACCGTGCTCGGCCAAGGCAAGGCCGGCTTCACCGGGATCGTGGCCGCGACGGGCTTCGGGGCGATGGTCGGGGCGCTCGTCGTGGGCTCGCGCAATCGGGCGCCGGCGATGCGTACGGCGGCGCTCAACTGCACGGCGTACGGCGTCGCGCTCAGCGCGTTCGCCGTCTCACGGCTCTTCTGGCTCACCGTGGCCTGCGCGGTCGTGGTGGGCTACTTCTACTTCTCGACCACGACCATCCTCAGCACGCTGGTACAGCAGATCGTCGACGAGGACAAGCGCGGGCGGGTGTCGAGCCTGTTCATGTTGGCCTGGGGTGGGCTCGTTCCCCTGGGCACGGTCGTCATGGGGATCACGGCCCGTCATGTGGGCGCGCCCGAGACGATCCTGGGCGGGGCCCTCGTGGTGACGGCCTACGCCGGGTGGGTGGCGATCAGGAGCTGAACGACCGCCGACCCCGAGGACTAGCCCTCGATCTTGATCGCCTGCTTGGGGCACCGGCGGACGGCCTCTTCGACCTTGGCTCGGAGCTCCTCGCCCGGGTTCTCGTCGAGGATGTAGAGGAAGTCGTCGTCGCGTACCTCAAACACCTCCGGCGCGGCCTCCATACACAGGGCGTTGCTCTCACACACGTCGAAGTTCACGACGACCTTCACGGCGATCCCCTCCAATGGGCCCACGGACGGGCGCAGCCTATCCACCTCCGCGAGGCGGGGCCGCTCCGGTCACACGCCGATGCCCTCACGAACCGCGACGACCACCGATTCCCGGTCGTACAACACGCGGAACTCACCCGAGCCGATGAGCGACTCGAAGAAGCTCGTGTCCTCGACGCCCATGATGCCGAGGTCGAGCACGAGGTACTCGATGCCGTCGGGTGACCGGGGGTTCTCGCCGTCGACCGCCCAGTTCACCTGTTGCCACGGGTTCGGAAAGGTGTAGATCTCGGCCCGTTGGGCGAGGGGTGGCACGTACTGGTAGGTCGCGCTGACCGCGGCGTCGTCGGGCACGAGATCGAACGCGGCCTCGATGAAGACCTGCCTCGACTCGGGCTGGAGCGGCCAGATCCCCGAGTCGTAGTCGACGCTGACGATGGACGTGCCCCGCAGCCCCATGTTCAGCATGGCGCAGCCGACAACGAAGGCGACGGCGAAGGGCACGACACGGCGACGCTTGCGGTACAACAGTCCCAGGGTCTCGATCATCCCGATGGTGGCGGCCGTGAGGGGCATGGCCACGTAGTGGTAGCGCTCGTCGTAGACGAAGTTGTGCACGGCCAGCGTGTTGAGCACGCCCTGGGGCAGACCCATCAGCACCGCCGGCGAGCCGAACGACAGGTAGCCGTACGGAGCCGCTACGTCGGCCACGTAGTTCTTGGCGTCGGCGTTTTGCCAGTGGTCCCACACCAGCGACGGATCGGTGAGGACGTTCGTCGCGATCTCGCTCGTCGAGCTCCCGAGGTCGCCGAAGAAATGGACGTAGAACGGCTCGTCATAGAACGCGGGAATGAACACCCGCGTGGCCAACAGGAACCACACGATCGCCGAACCGGCAACGACGAAACCCCGTCGGCGATCGCCTCGGATGGCGATGATCAGCCCGAGGACGACGACGGCCAGCGCCACGTCCTCCTTCCACAGCATCGCCGCGATCACCGAGACCGTGAACCAGCGCCAGTTCCTCTTCACCGAGAAGTAGTAGGCGAACATCATCGGGAGGATGGCCATCACGTCGGGATGGAACAGTTCCCACGTGACCCACTGGGTCGACGGATGGGCCAGGAACACCAGGGCCACCGGTACGGCCAGCCACGGATTCCCCAACCGATGACGGGCCAACAGGTACAGCGGGATCGTGCACAGCCCCACGCTGAGCGTCTGGGCGTTGCTCAGCAACGTCGGCGACGCCACCCCGAGCCACGAGAACGGGACGAACACATACAGGGCAAGGTTGAAATGATGGGCGAGCACCGGCAGGCCGCGCACGGTCATGAAGTGCTGCCCGTGAGCGAGCAGCCAGACGGCCTGGGTGTAGATCCCCATGTCGAAGTCGAAGGCCCGGAACCGGTTGATCCGCCGACTCACGAGGGTGCCGAAGTGCCACACCCACAGCGCGGTCCCGATGCCGAGAACGAGCTTCGCTCCACGATCGGGCATCGTCGGCGCGGCCCCGTCATCAGCACCGTCCTCGGCACCATCATCGCCGCTGTGATCGGCGTCGTGATCGCCGGGGCCATCCGGGGAATCGGGGTCGACGGGGGCATCGACCATCAGCGCAGACGCGGCCGCGCCCTGCTCGACACTCTCGTCGAGGGGCTCGTCGGTGCTCGCGCCGTCGGTCTCGGAGTCCACGAGCACGAGAGCGTATCGGCGGCGGCACCCGTGATCTGGAGACTCCGGATTGCATCACCCTGGGTAGATTTGCCCATTCAGTCCACCCGGCTGGACGTCGACATCTCATCGGGCAGGGCGGACCGGCTCTGACCTGGGATGGACGGAGACAGACGGTGATGGAACCGAGCATGTTCGCGTCGGTCGTGCTCGTGTTGGGGGCGGGCGCCACCCTGGCGATCTTTCGCCACGAGGCCGGTTCGGTCCCGAACTACGTGCCCGTCGGTCGTCTGGTCTACATCGCCCTGGCCGCGGCCCTGCTGGCCTGGGATCCGGCGCTGGCGGTCCTGGTGGTCCTCGCCGGGACGCTCGGCCGCCTCCGCGACACGAGCTATGCCGACCGCTACCGCAGTCGGGCCAAGGCGCTCAGCACCTACGACGCCCCCGATTCGCCGGCCGAGCTGGGACGGGCGACCATCCGCCGTCTACGTCGCCCCATCACCCGCTAGCCCCATCGCCACCCGGTGGGGTGGGGTGTGGGTCAGGCGGAGGTCTTGGCCGCAGCCATGAACTGGGCCGGATCGAAGGGCTCGTCCATCACCGTGGGCGCAGGCAGCGTCGACGCTTGCAGGTTGCCTGGGGTCTCGTCGGCCGACGACAGCGCACCGGCACCGGCACCTGCGGTGGCCTCGCTGGCCGGCCAGGGGTCGGGCGGGGCTGGTCGCGCCTCGGCCCAGGCCGGTGGGGCCGGATCGCCGTGAGATGCGTCACTGTCGGAGGCATCGGTCGAATCGTCGTCCGACGCGTCGACCCCGGCAGGCCAATAGCTCCCGTCGACGGGAACATAGACGGCGGGTTCCTCGGGGGCCGGGGCAGGCTCCCGTTCCACGACCGCACGGGGCCGCTGGGCAGCCTCCGCCGCCAGCTCTGGAGAGCCGGCGTCCCCGTTCCCGAGGCCGGCGTCATCCTCGTGCTCGACGTGGATCGCGAGGTCGGCATCGGCGTGGGAGTCGGTGTCGAAGGCCCATGCGGTGGTCGGCGCGTCGACGGGGTCGCTCCCACGGAGTGCGCGAGCGCGAGCCCGGGCACGAGAGACTCGACCCGCGCGACCCTTGAGCTTCTTGATTCGCTTGTGCTTGACCGGGAAGGCGTCCGCGCCGTACGGGAGGCTCTTGACGATCATCCGGCCCAACACCGTGGTGGCGGTCACCATGATCGGGGGGAGGTGCGATGCCTCGCCGGTGTGCTCCACCAGGCAGTCGGACGACGCCAGGAACGACGAGCCCGACAGGCGGACGTCGGAGCCTTCCGGCACCACCACCATCACCGAGCCCAGCACCGCCAGCACCGTCATCTCGACCCGATCGGAGCGAGTCTCGGCCAGGCGCAGGTCGAGGATCGACCGACCACACACGTTGAACACCGTCGTATCGGACGCGAGCAGCCAGCGGTTCCGGCGCATGTTGGCGCCGAACACCGACATGATCCGTCCAACGTCGTTCACGTCGCCGTCTGCCATGACTCCCTCCCGAATGGCGCCCGAACCAGCGACGAGGCCGCTGACCGACTCCTGAGTGCCCCGTCGGCGCGGTGGCGGCGCGGATAAGTCCCATCCCGACGGGGGCCCGCTCCCAGACAGCGGGCCCACGCCGATCACCGAGTTCACTTCAGAGGACCGAGCTCGATCGCCGATGAACCGGGGGAGGACGCCACACACGATGACCACACCGACCACCGCCGAGATGCGCTTTCGGGCGATGGGCTGCCACGTCCACCTCCTCGTGGTCGACGCGCCCGCCGCTCTCCTCGATCGCGCCCGATCACGAATCGACGAGCTCGACCGGCGGTGGAGCCGCTTTCGCCCCGACAGCGAGGTGTCGCAGCTGAACGCCGCGACCGGACGACCGTCACTCGTCTCACCCGACACCTACCGCCTGGTCGACCGGGCCGTCACAGCGTGGAGGCTCACCGGCGGGGCCTTCGACCCCACGCTGCTCGAAGCCATCGTGGCCTTGGGCTACGACCGCACGTTCAGCGAGCTGACGCCCCCGCCGGTGCTCGACGACGCCGACTCCTCGTATCCGGCGAGCCCCCTCGAATCCCACCCGGGGACGGGCTGTGCGGGCTTCGTGCTCGACGCCATGATCGGGACGGTCACCGTGCCGCTGGGGTCGGGCTTCGACTCGGGGGGCATCGGCAAGGGGCTGGGAGCCGACATCGTGGCCACCGAGCTGATGGACCAGGGCGCCGCCGGGGCGATGGTGAACCTGGGCGGCGACATCCGCATGATCGGCAACGCCCCCACCGACGACGGCTGGATCGTGGGCATCGAGGACCCGCTCGAGCCCACCCGCGAGATCGCCCGGTTCGGCGTGGCCGGCGGGGGCACGGGTGGCGCCATCGCCACGAGCACCGTCGCCCGCAGGGTATGGGATCACCACGGTCGCCCCGTCCACCATCTGCTCGATCCGGCCGACGGGCTGCCGCTGCGCACCGGCCTGGCGCAGGTCTCGGTCGTGGCCCTGGAGGCGTGGTGGGCCGAAGCGCTCACCAAGGCTGCGCTCGTCGCCGGCATCGCCGGTGCGGCCGACGTGCTCCGGGCCCACCGGGCGACCGGCGTCCTGGTCACCGATGCCGGCGACGTCGTCGAGGTCCGGTGACCGCGGTGACCGCAGCGGTGGACGTGCTCGGAAACGCAATCGATGCAATCAGCGCAATCATCAAGCTCTATGAGCTCCATGGGAGTTACGAGCTCAGCGAGAACGGCACCATCGGCGCGCTGGCGCTCGATCGGCAGATCTGGTGGTACTCGGCTCGGGCGGCCGGGATCATCGCCTGGGCCCTGGCGTCCGCGGGCGTCATCTGGGGCATCTGGCTGTCGGGTCGACCGCGCGGCCGCGGCCCGAGGCCCGCATGGCTCCTCGATCTGCACCGCTTCCTCGGCGGGCTCTCGCTGGCGTTCACTGCGGTGCATCTCGGTGCGCTCGTCGCCGACAGCTACTTCCACTACTCGTGGGCCGAGCTGTTCGTGCCCGGGCGCTCGCCGTACCGGGCCGGGGCCGTGACCTTCGGGATCGTGGCCCTGGCCGGCGCGGTCGTCGTCGAGGTCTCGTCGCTCGTGATGCGCCGGCTGCCCCGCCGGGTGTGGCACGCGATCCATCTGGCGAGCTACGCGGTGTTCGTGCTGGCGACCGTCCACGGATGGCGCGCCGGCACCGACACCACCGGCCAGACGGTCTTACGCTCCGCCTATCTCGGCGTGGCGGCACTGGTTGTGGCCATGACCCTGGGGCGCATCGCCACCGCGGGAGCGGCGTCCCGGCGCACAAGAGCCGAACTGGAGCGTGGCGCCACTCCCCCACCGGCACGCCGGCGAGTTGAGCGGCCCCGACCGTCGACCTACCCTGCGACCGCCGACGATCCGCCGGCGCCGCTCGTGCTCGATCGGCGCCCCACCTCTGGAGGAGCCGAACCATGGGCCACGACACCTGGGGCTTCGAAACCAAGATGATCCACAGCGGCGCGGTGGCCGATCCCACCACGGGCGCCCGGGCCGTGCCGATCTACCAGACCACCAGCTACGTGTTCCGCGACACCGAGCACGCCGCCAACCTGTTCGGGCTCAAGGAGCTCGGCTACATCTACACCCGCATCATGAATCCCACCCAGGACGTGTTCGAGCAGCGGATGGCGGCCCTCGAAGGCGGTGTCGCTGCCCTCGCCGTCGCCTCGGGGCAAGCCGCCGAGAGCCTGGCGCTGTTGAACCTCTGCGACGGTCCGGGGCACATCGTCTCGTCGGCCTCGTTGTACGGCGGCACCTACAACCTGCTGCACTACACGCTGCCCAAGATGGGCATCGAGACCACGTTCGTCGACGCCGACGACATGGCGGCGTGGCGGGCGGCGATCCGGCCCGACACCAAGGCGTTCTTCGGCGAGAGCATGGGCAACCCCAAGAGCGACGTCTTCCCGTTCGAGGAGGTCTCGGCCATCGCCCACGAGCACGGCATCCCCCTCGTGATCGACAACACCGTCACCACGCCCTACCTGTGCCAGCCGTTGCACCACGGGGCCGACATCATCGTGCACTCGGCCACCAAGTTCATCGGCGGCCACGGCACGTCCATCGGCGGCGTCATCGTCGACGGGGGCACGTTCAGCTACGAAGACAGCGGACGGTTCCCGAACTTCACCGAGCCCGACCCGTCGTACCACGGGCTGGTCTTCGCTCAGCTCCCGCCCCCGCTGTTCCCGGCCCGGTACGTGCTCAAGGCCCGCCTCCAGGGTCTGCGCGACCTGGGCGCGGCCGTGTCGCCGTTCAACTCGTTCCTGTTCATCCAGGGCCTCGAGACCCTCTCGCTGCGCATGGAGCGGCACTGCTCCAACGCCCAGGCCGTGGCCGAATGGCTCGAAGGCCGCGACGAGGTGCTCTCGGTGAACTACGCCGGTTTGGCGTCGTCGCCGTGGAACGCCCGGGCCAGGCAGTACCTACCACGCGGCGCAGGCGCCATCATGGCCTTCGAGATCACGGGCGGCATCGAGGCAGGGAAGCGCTTCATCGAGGGCCTGGAGCTGTTCTCGCACCTGGCCAACGTGGGCGACGTGCGCTCGCTGGCGATCCACCCGGCGTCCACCACGCACTCCCAGCTCACCGAGGCCGAGCAGCGCAGCACCGGCGTCACGCCCGGTCTGGTACGCCTGTGCATCGGCGTCGAATCGGTGGGCGACATCATCGCCGACCTCGAGACAGGGTTTGGCGCGGCCAAGGGTGGCTGAGGCCCGCGGCATCGGCGCCGGCCCGACGTGAGCGCCGACCCCATCCCCGCAAGTGGGGCCTGGCGTCCCGGTCGCGAGCCGGGGCGTCGGCGATTCGCGACCGTCCACCAGGACCGTCCGTTCCAGCTCGAGCAGGGTGGTCACCTGCCCGAGGTCGTGGTCGCCTACGAGGCCTGGGGAACGCTCGACAGCGCAACATCGAACGCCGTGCTGGTGCTGCATGCGCTCACCGGCGATTCGCACGCCCACGGCCCCGCTGTAGCGGGACATGCCCACAACGGTTGGTGGGACGACATGATCGGGCCGGGCCGACCTCTCGACACCGACCGCTTCTTCGTGGTGTGCCCCAACGTCCTCGGCGGCTGTCAGGGCACGACCGGGCCGTCGTCACCCGATCCCGCGAACGACGGCCGACCGTTCGGTGGGCGCTTCCCGGTGGTCACGATCCGCGACCAGGTTCGCGTCGAGGAGCTGCTGGCGCGCGAGCTCGGCGTCCTCCGGTGGAAGGCCGTCGTGGGCGGGTCGATGGGCGGGATGCGGGCGCTCGAGTGGGCGGTCACGTTCCCGTTCCAGGTCGAGCTGGCGATCGTGATGGCCGTGGGGGCCGCGGCAACGGCCGAGCAGATCGCCTTGTGCGCCATCCAGAATCGGGCCATCCGCAGCGATCCCCGGTGGCGGGGCGGGCACTACTACGACGCCGCTCCCGGCGACGGGCCCCACGAGGGGATGGGCATCGCCCGGCGCATCGGCCAGGTCTCGTACCGGTCTGAGCTCGAGCTGCACCAACGGTTCGGACGCGACCCTCAAGGGTCGGAGAACCCCATGGAGGGCGGCCGGTACGCCATCGAGTCGTACCTCGACTACCACGCCGATCGCCTGGCCCGCCGTTTCGACGCCAACACCTACGTGGTGCTGTCGGAGGCCATGAACCACCACGACGTCGGCCGCGGACGGGGCGGGGTGGCCGAGGCGCTGCGACGCGTCCGGGCCGACGTCGTGGTGGCGGGGATCGACAGCGACCGCCTGTATCCCTTGCGGCTGCAGGAGGAGCTGTGCGCGCTCCTCCCGTCACGGCCGTCGCTGCAGGTGATCCCGAGCCTCTTCGGCCACGACGCCTTCCTCATCGAGGCCGAGGCCGTCGGCCGCATCATCAGCGCTGCGCTCGCGCTCGCGCCCGCTCGCTGACCTCGGCGGTCCTTCGCGGTCTTTCGCGGGACGGTCCGCCGGCGCAGGCCGCACGGGGGCGGTAGGCCGGCCGGGGACTGGCAACGGGGCTAGAGAACCGTCTCGACGACGACGCCGAGGTCGCGTTCGAGATGGGCGATCTCGTTGTCGTCGGCGAAGCCGGCCCCCTGCACGTTCACGAGATCGACGTGGTCGTGGATGGGGTAGGGGCCCCAGTGCCACACGCCGATCGCCAGGTTGATGCCCGCGGTGCCGTCCATCACGAAGGCCCGCACGTGCTCGAGATGGTCGACGCTCGAGAAGTCGTACCGAGCCGGGGCCACCACGACCAACGCGGGCTTGCCGGCCAGGGGAACGAGCATCTGGGTGGCCCGGTGATGACGGTTCAGGTGGTCGCAGCGCAGCGGCGCCTTCTCGTAGTGCAGGACGTTCAGGTGGAACGCCTCCCCGGAGCGCAGTTCCATGATGCAGTCGCCCTCCTTCACCAACTGCCCGAAGGGTTTCCAGGCGTCGGCGGTGAGCGGAGCGGCTCGCACGATGTGGACGTCGACCATCGCCGTAGTCTCGCGTGATGACACGCATCGCCGCTCGAATCGCCGAGCTGGGACTGGTCCTTCCCGGGCCCCATCCGCCCCACGATCCCCTCGATGCCGTCGTGGTGCACCGCGGCATCGCCCGCACGAGCGGTCAGCTCGCCCGCATCGACGGCCAACTCGTGCACAACGGCCGTCTGGGCCATGACCTCACCGTCGCCCAGGGCTACGAGGCGGCCCGGATCTGCGCGCTCAACGCCGTGTCGGTGCTCGCCAGCGCGCTCGACGCGCTCGACGGGATGGACGGGATGGCTGGGCTCGACGCCATCGAGCGGATCCTCACCGTCACCGGCTTCGTCACCAGCGCTCCGGGCTTCGTGGAGCAGCCGGCAGTCGTCGACGGCGCCAGCCACATGCTCGTCGAGATCTTCGGTGCCGCGGGGCGCCACACCCGCTCGGCCATCGGCGTGGCTGCGCTCCCCCGGGGCGCGTCGGTCGAGATAGAGGTCACCGTCGCCCTACGCGACGGGTGACGGTCGATCTACCCTCGCGTCACACGGGGACGAGGCCACAGCGGCACCGATACCAACGATGGAGAAGAGGACAGCCATGGACGTGCGATCGATCGAAGACGTGGCGCCGGTCATCGAGCACAACGGCACCGTTCCCGTGTGGTGGCTGGTGAACCCGCAGGAGATGCGGGCCATCACCGAAGGCGGATTCCTCGAGCTCGTGAGCGAATTCGAGGTGGCCGGAGGCGGCGAGGTCGATCCGCACCACCACCCCACCCACGAGTTCTATTACGTCACCTCGGGGCGGGGTCTCATGACCATCGCCGACGAGACCCGTGAGATCGCCCAGGGCGACCTGGTGCACATCCCGCCGAACGCCGTGCACAGCCTCCGCCCGGTGAGCGACCACGCCCCGATCCACTGCTTCTGCTTCGCCGTGGGTCTCCCCGGCGCCGGCGCCGTCAACTACACCAGTCATTGAGGAAGGTCCACATGTCCCGTCGGAATCGCCGAGCCCGCAAGGCCGCAGCGCTCATGCTCGTGCTCGGCGGCGTGATCGGCACGGCCGGCCTCGCCCCCACCGGTCCCGCAGCGGCCGACGGCGACGACAATCCTGGGCGCTATCAGGTGAACGGCGATCTCGGCGGGTTCTTGAACGTCATGCCGCCCGGCGCCGACGGCGTCATCAATGCCGAGGAGGCAGCCGCGGCTGCCGCCGCGGGTGGCACGTTGCCCGAGCATGTCGACGACCAGCTCGAGCTGTACGCCTCGCTGGCCGACGCCGGGCCCGGGGTCACCGACGACGATCTGCTCGACTACTTCAAGGACGCGTCGTTCGGCGTGGCCACCGACGACATCGAACGCGAGTACGCACCCGGAGACCGCACCGACGTCACCGTGCTGCGCGACGGTTTCGGCGTGCCGCACATCTACGGCACCACCCGCGAGGGCACCATGTTCGCCAGCGGCTACACCACGGCCGAAGATCGCCTGTGGCTGATGGACCTGTTCCGCAACGCGGCGCGGGGCCGACTTTCGGAGTTCTTCGGCCTGGCCTCGTTGGCCAGCGCCGATCGCGACCAGATCATCGGCGCGCCCTACACCGAGGCCGAGCTGAAGACCCAGTACGTCGACTGGTGCGAGCTCGGCGACGACCAGCGAGCCATCTGCGATGACGTCGAGGCCTACGTCGCCGGGGTCAACGCCTACATCGACGAGGCCATCGCCGACCCCGATCTGCTCCCGGCCGAGTACGCCCAGCGGTCGACCGTGCCCGACGAGTGGACCACCGCCGACGCCGTGGCCCAGGCCGCGCTCATCAGTGCCCAGTTCGGCCAGGGCGGCGGACGCGAGCTGGCCAACGCCTGCGCCCAGGACGATCTCGCGACCACGCTGGGCACCACGCCCGGCGAGGCCACGACGATCTTCGACGCCCTCACCTACCTCGACTCGTCCCAGGCTCCCTCGACGAGCACCGAGCCCGCGCCCTACCTCACCGATCTGGGCCCCGTCGACCCCGACGCCGTCCCCCGCCTCGATTGCGCGACGCTGCAAGCACCCGCCGGCGGTCCGCTCGACGAGGCCGTCACGGCCAGCGCGGGCGGCGCCGGCGCCGGTGGTCCTTCGGCCGATGCCATCTTCGACGCCCTGGGGCTCACCGAGCATGCGTCGAACGCGTTGCTCGTGGCCGGCGAGCACACCACCGAGGGCGTGCCGATCATGGTCGCCGGCCCGCAGATCGGCTACCGGGCGCCGCAGTCGTTCGTGGAGAAGGACGTGCACGGTCCCGGCATCGACGTTCGGGGCGCGGCCTTCCCCGGGAGCGACGTCTACCTCCAGGTCGGCCGGGGTCGGGGCTTCGCCTGGTCACCCACCTCGGCCAGCGCCGACATCGTCGACCACTGGGTGCTGCGTCTGTGCAACCCCGACGCCACGGCGGCGGCGTCGACGACCGTCGATGAAACCGCGCTGGGCTACACCTACGACGACGAGTGCGAGCGCATCGAGACCTTCGATCACACGCTGCGCTATCCCGACGGCACCAGCACCACCTGGACCGTCGAGCGCAGCCCCCGGTACGGCCCCATCGTCTCGCGGGGCCGTCTCGTCGACGGCACGCCGATCGCCGTGGCCCGGCAGCGTTCCACCTACGCCCACGAGCTCGACACGCTCCTCGGGCTCCGCAAGCTCAACGACGCCGAGTTCATGCTCGGCGGCTACCCGGCCTTCCGGGAGGCCATCGGCGATATCGGTCAAACATTCAACTGGTTCTATGTCGACGACGAGCACATCGGCTACGTGCACTCGTGTCGCTGTCCCAATCGAGCCGAGGGCGTCGACCCCCGCCTGCCGATGTTCGGCGACGGAACCGCCGACTGGGACGGCTTCCTCGCGCTTGCCGACCAGCCCCAGGCTCTCGACCCTGAGACGGGCACCATCGTCAACTGGAACAACGTGCCGGCACCGGGTTTCGGCGCCGCCGACAGCAACGACTCGTACGGTCCGATCCACCGCAGCCAGCTCATCGAGCAGAACCTGCAGGCGGCGCTGGCCGACGGACCGGTCGACCGGGGCATCCTCGTCGACGTCATGGAGCAGGCCAACCTGGTCGACACCCGGGCGTTGGTCGTGCCCATCGCGCTCGACGTGATGGGCGACGCCGCGCCCACCGACGCCGACCCGCAGAGCGCCGCCCTGCGCCAGGCTCTCGTGGCCTGGCTGGACGACGGTGGCCTCCGCCATGATGGCGACGGCGACGGTGTGTACGACCATGGTCTCGCCGTGGCCACGGTCGACGCCTGGTGGACACACCTGCGGGTGGCCGTGCTGCCCGCACCCGACGGCCGTTCGCTGCTCGACATCGCCGGCGTCGGGCCGAGCGCCAAGCAGTACGCCGACGACGCCGGAGCGATCTTCGACGAGCTCACGGCAATCAGCGGCGGAACGCCCTCGGTGGAGGCGTACGGAGCCTCGTGCGGCGGGGGGTCGCTGAATGCGTGCTCGGGCGCCCTGTGGGACTCGCTCGACGCCACCGTGGCCGATCTCACGACGGCGTTCGCCAGCGCCGACCCGGCCACCTGGCTGCGGACGGTCGCCGACGACGCCATCGTCCACCAGGTGATCGGCGCCATCACCGTCGACCCCATCCCCTGGCAGAACCGCAGCACCTTCCAGCAGGTCGTGCAGGTGGGCGTGGCCGTACCGGGCATTCCCGAGACGGCGGCCGCCGTCGCCGGTACCGCTCTGGTGACCACGGCCACGACGGCACCGGCCCCCACGATCACCGTCGCCACCACCCCGACGACGCTCACGGCCACGACCGCCCTCGCCAGTCAGCCCGCGGCCGTCGATCGCGACTCCAACCGGGGCCGGACGATCCTCATCGCCATGGGGGCGTTGGTCGTCGCCGCCATCGCCGGTATCGCTGCCGAGACGCGTCGAGCCCGCAGAAAGGCGAGTGCCGCAAGCGCCGCCGCCGCCGCCGCCGCCGCCGGGGCTGCGGCCGCTGCAGCCCCGGCCCCGGGGAACCCGTCCGACACCGCCGACACCGCTGGAACGGCGGCCGACGCCGGGGACGAGTCAGGGCCCTGAGGCCGGCGTCTCGGCAGCCGTCGTGGTGCCTGACGAGACCACGGATGTCTCGGTTGCTTCCGGCACCGCCGGCGGGGTCACGGTGGCGACCGTCGTCTCCGGCACCGTCGTGGTCTCGGGCGCCGGCTCGCTGCCCACGGGCGTGTTCCCCGAGTAGGCGCTGAGGTAGTCGCTGCGATCGACCGGCTCCCCGAAATCGGCGAGTTCGCCGCTCCAGGTGAGCGCCCGCACAGGCTCGCCGTCGATCGTGAAGCGAACGCTGGTGATCCCGTCCGCCTTGGTGAGGGTCCACACGAGCTGGGCGAACGCCAGCTTCTGCTCGGACGGCCGCTCCGGCAGACCGCGCACGTCGACCTCGACGACCCTGTCGTCGGTGACGCCCGTCACCCGAGCGTTCGTCGCTCCCAGGGCCGTCGTGTATCCGGCTGCGGTGTCCAGATCCGAGAACGAGAACTCGAGCAGTGCCCGCAACCGCTCCCGGGCGTCATCGACGACGCCGGGGCCAAGATCGACCGACACCGGGGCCTCGGCCTGAAACAGCCGCTCGCCGTCGGGGCGTACGACGAAGACCTCGACCGGAGGGATGACGGGTTCGGGGACGGTCGTCGCCACACCGACGCGGGTGGTCGTGGTCGTGGTCGACGCCGCGGTCGTGGTGGGCTCGAGCAGTCCCTGGCCGTCGCTGGTGTCGAGTGGGCGCGGCCCCGTGCCGGGCACACCACAGGCGCCCGCCACCATCGCCACGACACCAGCCAGGAGCACGCCACCCCAGACAACACCGGCACGCCGCGACGGTCCGATCATCGCTCATCTCCCACCGGGAGGATCGGCAGCGCGACGACGAAACGGGCGCCGCCGCCGGGCCGATCGTCGACCCAGATCGATCCCTGGTGGAGGCGGACGTGCTCGGAGACGATCGACAGGCCGAGCCCGGTGCCCTCGACGGCACCGCGCCGGCGCGACGCCGGCCCGCGGGCGAACCGGTCGAAAATCCGTTCGCGGTCGGCGACGGGAACACCGGGGCCGGCGTCGTCGACGATCAGGAGCACGGTTCCGGCGTGCTCGCCCTCGCCGGGAACGACACTCACGCAGCGCACGCCACCCCCATGCGACCGGGCGTTGTGCACGAGGTTGGCGATGACCCGCTCGATCCGGCGTTTGTCGGCCGCCACGATCGTGGCTGCGGTGCGAGCGTCGATCTCGACGGGGAACCGGGGCTCGCCCGTCGCCTCGATCGAGCGCAGCACCAGCTCGGCGATGCGCACCTCCTCCACGTTGGCCGACGCAGCTCCGGCGTCGAAGCGGGAGATCTCGAGCAGATCGCGAACCATCTGGTCGAAGCGTTTCACGTCGGCATCGAGGAGATCGAGGACGGTCCGACCCCGGTCGGACAGCTCGTCACGACGCCCCTGCAGGAGCTCGATCGACGTGCGCATGGTCGTGAGCGGGGAACGGAGCTCGTGGCTCACGTCGGAGGCGAAACGGGTGTCGCGGTCGATGCGGGCCTGGAGCGCGTCGGCCATCTGGTTGAAGGCGCGCGTGAGGCTGTCGAGATCGCTGTCGCCACCCGAGTCGAGGCGGGTGTCGAGGCGGCCCCCGGCGATCTCGGAGGCCGCTGTAGCCACGATCTCGAGCGGTCGCACGACCCGTTTCGAGAGGTACAAGCCGATGAGGGCGGCAGCCACGGTGATCACTCCCGACACCCCGAGCAGCGTGCCCCCGACGATCGAGAGCGACTCATCGAGATCGCGGAGCTGGAACGTCTCGACGAACACGGCGTCGATGGCCGGGATGTACGCCCCCACCGCCAGGTAGGTGTCGTCGTCGAACTGGAAGCGCTGCAGGGTCGGGATTCCGGCGAGCACCCGCTGCTTGAATGCCGGGGGGGCGTCGTCGATCGTGAACTGCTGGGTGCTGGTGCGCCCTTGCCAGCGGCCGTCGACGTTGAGAAAGGCCTCGGTGTCGACGGGAGTCGTGAAGCTCTCGAGGATCTCCGCCGGCGACTGGGTGGCGCGAGTGTCGACCAGCTCGGCCTTGATGAACTGGGCATCGGCGAAGAACCGCGCGGTGGCCGAGCTCTCCTGCTCGCGGATCAGGTTGGTGCGCACCAGGGTGTAGGTGACGACCGAGAGCGATGCCGACAGTCCCAAGGCGGCGAAGGCGAACGTGACCGCCAGCCGCGTGCGGAGGCTGCGCCGCCGCCGCCGCCGACGTCGGCTGAGCCTGTGGGTCCGGGCCATCGGGTCGAACTGCCCAAGGGTCGTCACGGTGTGTCCACTGGGCGACGAGGCCCTCAGGCGAGGAGACCGGAGCGAGGTCTGGGGCCCGTGCGACGAGCCGCCTGCCGCCGAGGTCGCCTCGTCTCCGTCCTCGCGCACCGTGGTCACGGCTGGAGCTTGTACCCGAGGCCGCGCGAGGTGACGACATAGCGAGGGTTGGCGGCGTCGGGCTCGATCTTGGTGCGCAGCCGTCGGACGTGAACGTCGACCAGGCGACCGTCACCGAAGTAGTCGTAGCCCCACACCCGTTCGAGGAGCGTCTCGCGGCTGAACACCCGTCCCGGCGACGCACCCAGCTCGCACAGCAGCCGGAACTCGGTCCGGGTGAGATGCACCTCCTCGCCCCGGAGCCGCACCACGCCCTCGGCGGGCGAGATCTCGAGATCGCCGAACTGGTAGCGCTCCATCTCGCTCCCCGGATCGCCCGGACCGCTCTGGGCCCGGCGCATGTGGGCCTTGATGCGGGCCGAGAGCTCCTTCACGACGAAGGGCTTGGTCACGTAGTCGTCGGCGCCGGCCTCGAGCCCGGCCACCAGATCGAGCGTGTCGCTGCGGGCGGTGACCATGATGATCGGGACGTCGGAGGTCTTGCGGATGCGGCGGGTGAGCTCGAGACCGTCGATCCCCGGCAACATCACGTCGACGAGCACGATGTCGGTGGGTCGCCGGGACAAGACGTCGATGGCGTCCTCGCCGCTCGAGACGCCGATCGGCGAATACCCCTCGTCCTCAAGGGCCAGGCACAGCGTGGTACGGATGCGCTCGTCGTCCTCGACGACCAGGATGCGGGCGCTCACGGACTCGACCGCTCATTCGCCGAAGATACGGCGACGGGGATGCCGGACGCTCGCCGGGGCTCGCTCACCCGTTCATTGCATCACATCAGGGCATCGTCGGTTCGGCACGTGGCCAGGAGGACGATCCGACCTGCCGCCGAGGTCGCTCGGTAACGCACGCCGTCGGGCACCGCGTCCACAAGGTCGCGGCACCGCAGCAACGCCGCCAGGCCCTCCTCGGTGTGCGACGCGACGTGGTCGAGATCGATGTCGACCCGACGCACCGACGAGGGTCCGACCCCGAGGGCATCACGGAGGCCAGCACCGACCCGAGCCCCGGCTGCGGCGTCGAGGGGTCCCTGGAGACGCACCGTGAGCACCTCGGCGTCGTGCTCGAAGCGCATGTGAAAGGCGTCCGGTCGCTCGGGACGAGCCATGATCATCGACCCGAATCCTGACAGCTCATGGTCCGGGGAAGGTTGCGGGTCCGTGTCGATTCGTTGACGGTTCCCGAGCCGACGGCCGCCGCCGACACGCCGAGAATCGGGCATGGGGACCGGTCGAGCTCCGCCCAACACCGGAGGCGGAAAACGTCATTCGATCGCAATACGACTGCGACCGGTTCGCAGCACGGGTCTGCGACGATGACCGTGCCCCACCCGGAACGGTGTCCTCGAAACTCGAGAGGCTCCGATCCACCGGTCACCCAGGGTGCCCCCCTCATCCGACGGTCACCGGCGTGTTTTCCCGTGTGCCCCCTCACGAGTCCGGTGGCTCGGTTCCGCTCTCTCGCCGAACCACCGCCTCGTGGGTTCTCCGGGCCTCGGGACCCGAGCCCTGGCCGGAGTGCGCTGACGTGGTCTCAGCGCACTCCGGCCAGTCGCTTGTCCGGACCCGAAAGCACGGGACCCGAAAGCACGGGCCCCGCTCTCGGTCTGCGCCCAGCATTGTCCGGCAGCGGGCGAATCGACCCTGGAGGCTGGTTCAGGCCCCGGGTCGCCAGGGCCGATGGTGAAGCAGCGGTGGTCCGTCCCCGATCCGGGTACGCACCACCGGGAAGCGGTACACGAGCGGAGGGCACGATCATGGAGCTCCCGGGCTTGGACGTTCCCGGCGCCACGAGGGGTCCCGGTGGCGTTCGGTCAGAACGAGCCGGTTCCACCGAGCGCGGTCGAACCCACGGTGCCAGCAGTCAATCCCACGGCCCGCACCTCGACGGCGACGAGGCCACGCTCTCTCCCGCAGCCCGTCTCCAGATCGACTCGACAACCGGCGCCCAGGCCACCAGCGGCGTGCGAGCCTCCGGTGCCTTGGCCGACGCTGATGCCGCTCGGGCGCTCGCCCGCAGTGTGCGTGACCGCATGCGCGAGGAGCCCGAGAAGGCTCATGCGGCCCAGGCCAACCTCACCCACCACGCCGTGATGTCGCTGGTCGCCTGAAACGACGTCCTGAGGGCGCCAACTCTCCGAGTGCCACAGGCCGGAGTTCTTTCCCTTCGCGAAAGGCATGGCGCCGTCCGTGAGGAACGGCGCCCCCGAGGGTTTACGATCCCGGGGTGCCCCTCGAGCCGGCCCCACCCCGAGTGCTGCTCGTCGACGACGATCCCAACCTCGTCGACGTTCTGAGCCGCTACCTCGTGCGCGAGGGCATGACGGTGGAGACCGAGCGAGACGGTCTGGCCGGCTTGACCCGTGCACTCGAGTCGCTACCCGACCTCGTGGTGCTCGACGTGATGCTCCCGTCGCTCGACGGCATGGAAGTGTGCCGGCGTCTGAGATCGGTCGCGCCCATCCCCGTGATCATGCTCACGGCACGAGGCGGAGAAGACGATCGCGTCCTGGGCCTAGAGCTCGGAGCCGACGACTACGTCGCCAAGCCGTTCTCGCCCCGTGAGCTGACTGCCCGGGTCAAGGCAGTGCTGCGCCGGGCGGCCACGGGCAACGGCTCGCACTCGGGGACGCGCTCGGGCGGGGGACGTGGGGTTCCACGCAGTCCTGGCGATCTCACCGGTTCGTCGCCGCACTCGATGGCTGTGCTCGTCGCCGGGGCCATCGAGGTCGACGTCGTGGCCCACGAGGCCCGCAAGCACGGCGTCGCGCTCACGCTCACCGCCAAGGAGTTCGAGCTCCTCGTGCACTTCGTGAGCCATCCCCGCCGGGCGTTTCGCCGTGAAGAGCTCCTCGAGGCCGTCTGGGGCTGGACCTACGGCGACACGGCCACCGTCACCGTGCACGTGCGACGAATCCGGGAGAAGATCGAGGACGACCCGTCCAAGCCCCGTCATCTCGCCACCGTGTGGGGCGTCGGCTATCGGTGGGAGCCATGAGCCCCGGGGCCCGCACCGCAGCGGTGGCCCTGGCCGGATCGGTGGCCGCCGCCGCCTTGGCGCTGGCGCTGGGTTCGCCTCCGCGCGATGCCATGGCCATGATCGGCATCGCCGGCGGCGGCTCACTCGTGGCTTCTCTCCTCGGGCGTTTGCTCGTACGACGGCTGGCGCATCGCAACATCCGCCTCCAGGTGCTGGCCATCTCCGTGGTGGCGGTGGTCGCCGTGGCCGTGGGCCTCGTTGCCGGCGCGGTCTCGATGTTCCTGTCCCGGCATGATCTCCAGGCCCTCCTGGTGATCCTGGCGGTCGCTGGCGCCGTGGGCGTCAGCAGCGCCCTCGAGCTGGCCCAACAGGTCGAGGACGCATCGCGCACCCTGGGGGCCCTGGCTCGGCGAATCGGCGCCGACGTCGGGGCGAACTCCGACGCCACGACCGCACAGCACCCGAGAGCACCCTCCGCGCTGGTCGAACGGTCAGCGGCCTCGACAGCCCGGGCTGGCGGGGCGGTCGGGACGGCCGAGCTGGCGAGCTTGGCCGAGGAGCTGGCCGAAGTCTCCGCTCGCCTCGACGAGTCGCGCGAGCGAGAACGGCGACTCGACGGTGCCCGCCGCGAGCTCGTGGCCTGGATCTCGCACGACCTGAGGACTCCGTTGGCGGGAATCAGGGCCATGGTCGAGGCCCTCGAGGACGGAGTGGTCGCCGACACCCTCACCGTCGACCGCTACCACCGAGCGATCCGGCAGGAGGCCGATCGGCTCGCCTGTCTGGTCGACGACCTGTTCGAGCTCTCCCGCATCAACGCGGGCGCTCGCGTCGCACTGCCGGTCGTGGTGCCGCTGGCCGACCTCGTGGCTGAGGCGTTCGATGTCGCCAGCGTCGCCGCCGAGCAACGGGGTGTCGAGCTCCAGCTCAGTCAGCTCGACCAATCCGACACCGGGGGTCGAGACGGGAACGACGGCCACGAGCCCGACGCCAGCGAGCCCGGGCTGGTCTCGGTCGCTCCCTCCGAGCTCGTGCGCGTGGTGCGGAACCTGCTCGACAACGCGCTCCGACACACCCCTCCCGGAGGGCGGGTACGGGTCGAGACCCGCTCGTTCGAGGGCAGCGCCACCGTGGCCGTGCGCGACCAGTGCGGGGGCATCCCGGAGCCCGATCTGGCCCGGGTGTTCGAGCCCGGGTTTCGGGGCGATACCGCTCGCTCGCCCGGCCCCGGCGGTGGTACCGGGCTGGGCCTGGCGATCGCCGTCGGGTTCGTCGAAGCCCACGGGGGCTCCGTCGACGTCGTGAACACTGACACCGGCTGCTGCTTTACGGTGCGCTTGCCCACCGTCGCCCGTCCCGCGCCCGCACCACGAGCCTTCGCCGAGCGCATCGACAGCCTGCCCGACCCGTGTCCCGACGGGCGCCTCGACCGCGGCGAGCACCGTCTGCTCGTTGCCCACGAGCCATGAACCCCGAGTCCCTCGCCATCGGTGACGCCGTCGGCGACACTGCAGCCGTGGGCGAGGCCGTGGCCGGCGGCGTGCTGCCGGGACGGGTGTGGCTCTACTCGAACTACCACTGCAATCTGGCGTGCAGCTACTGCCTCACGGAATCGGGGCCGGGGGTGCCTCGACGGGAGATGCCCGCCGCGCACATGATCGCCGCGACCACCGAGGCGGCGGCACTCGGGTTCACGGGCATCGGGGTCACCGGCGGCGAGCCCTT
This sequence comes from Actinomycetes bacterium, assembly GCA_031362415.1. GTDB lineage: Bacteria > Actinomycetota > Acidimicrobiia > IMCC26256 > VFJJ01 > VFJJ01. The sequence continues at coordinate 36,357 of JANLSK010000222.1, forward strand.
CCTGCTCCCCCACATCCCCGACACCCTGGCGCGACTGTCCGAGATCCTGCCGGTGATCGCCCTCAGCAACGGCACGGTCTTCGGCCTCCAGCGCATCGAGCGTCTGCGTCAGCTCGCCCGCCGTCCCGTCACGGTGCAGATCTCGCTCGATTCCGCCGACCCGGCCGTCAATGACCGGGCCCGGGGGCCGGGGAACTTCCGTGCCGTCGTCGATGCCATCCCCCGGCTCGTGGAGCTGGGTGTGCACGTTCGGATCGCGTCGACGGGGGAGGTCGCCGATCCCTCGCATCCCCAGTCGGCCGAGGCGGCCGAGCGGCTGTGTGCCCTGCACCGGTCGCTCGGCGTGCCCGACCACGACCATCTCACCCGTCCCGTCGTGAACCGGGGCCGGGGCCTCGACATCGCCGGGGCCGCGGTCGCCGACGCCGGTACCCTGCCCCCCGAGCTCACCCTCACCGTCGACGGCGCGTTCTGGAGCCCGTTCGGCCCCACCGTTCGCGACGGCCGCCTCGACACCGACCTGCGCATCACCGAGACGGTGAGCCCGTTGGCCATACCGGCCTTGGCGTTGCTGCGTCTCATCGAGGGCCGGGAGGCTGGCGCCGACACCACGCTGGGCATTCGCTGAGCGTGAGCAGTCCGGGCCGGTCGGCCCGACGCTCACCGGTCGAGGGCCCGGAACCGCCGTGCGAATCTGGTCTCGGGTGCCTCGGCGGCCACCCGGCGGGCCGATGCGATGTCGTCGACGTCGCAGAGCTCGGGCAGGATCGCCACCGCCAGACCCAACGCCTCCAAGCGCTCCTGCTGCCGGCGCCCGGTGTCGGGGCGGCTCATGGGCACGCCCTCGAACACCGCCGGGTCGGGGCCGAGGAGTCCGATGGCCCAGTAGCCGCCGTCGACGGCCGGGCCCAGCACGGCGTCGACACCATCGGAGCCGAGCATCTCCCAGGACGAGCGGAGCAGCTCGGGCGTCACCTGCGGGGTGTCCATGGCGATGGCGATGGCTCGGCCCCCCACGTCGGCGAAGGCGTTGCCCAGCCGCTCGCCCAGGCCATCACCCCGCTGCGCGATGACTCGCACGCCCGCCGGACACCAGTCGTCAACGACCCCGTCGAGCGCAACCACGAGCTCGAGCCCGCTGCCCGCGACCGCCGCCATCGTGTCGACGAGCGCAGCCCGCGACAACGCCGCGGCGTCCTCGGGGCGAAGCGGCGGGCACAACCTCGTCTTCACCCGTCCCGGCTCGGGAGCCTTGGCCATCAGCACGATCATCGGGCGCCGTCCCGGCCCGTTGCCGGCTGCCGCGCCCGAGGCGTCACAGCCCGTGCCGGCTTCACGAGCGTCTCATCACAGCCTGCATGTCGCGCACCGCCGTGACCGTTCCCCTCACGGTGCCGGTCACCTTCGACACGCCGATACGAGGCGAGTACGACACGGCGACCTCGTCGATGCGCCAGTCGGCCCGCGCTGCCAGCAGCACCATCTCGAGCGGCCAGCCCGATCGTCGATCTCGGATCTCCAATGCCAGCAATGGTTCGCGGCGCGCCGCCCGCATGGGCCCGAGGTCGCTCAGCCTCACACCCGTGCGGCGTCTGATCATCGCCGCCAATGCCGTGTTGGCCACCCGGGCATGCCAGGGCCAAGCGCCGCTGATGGTTGGCCGTCGAGCGCCCAGCACCAGGTCGGCACGAGCGTCGCGAACCGGGTCGGCGACCAGCGGCAACTCCCGGGGATCGAACGAGCCGTCGCAGTCGCAGAAACACACCACCTCGGCCTCGGCCGCTTGGAGGCCGGCGAAGCAGGCAGCACCGAAGCCTCGCTGGGGCTCGACGATGACCTGCGCTCCCAGCGACCGGGCGAGCTCGGCCGATCCGTCGGTGGAGCCGTTGTCGACGACGATGGGCCGGAATCCGGCAGGCATCGCCGCCAGCACCCCGGCGATCGCTCCGACCTCGTTCAACACCGGGAGCACGACATCGGGCACAGTCGCCGAGGCTACCGGGCCCGGGTGAAGCTCCGATGAGGCCGCGATGACTGCTGCACGGCTCGGCGCGGAGACCGTCGAGCGACCCGTCCACCAGCCCCGGATCGAGCAGGTATCAGACCGGCCCGGACGGGATCCACGTTCACGTGTCCCCCGGTGTGGTTCACTGGAGACAGACCGACGAGCGTTGGAGGAAACGTGGCCGATCAGGATCCCAGCCAGAAGCCAGGCGACACCGCAGGATGGCCGGCCTACACGCCACCGGCCGGATCGCCTCCACCACCCCCGCCGCCCCCGCCGCCACCACCTGCTCCCGGTGGGGCCGGCTCGCAGACCAGCGTGTTCCAGGTACCGCAGCAGCCGCCCGCTGGGTATGCGCCGCCGCCCCCGCCCGGAGCACCCGGAGCGCCCGGCGGGTACGCACCGCCTCCGCCGTCGGGAGCGCCCGGAGCGCCGGGGGGCTACTCCCCGCCGCCCCCGCCCGGGTCACCCGGCGGCGCGCCCGGATGGCCGGGTCAGCCCGGTCAGCCCGGTCCGGGTGCGCCCAAGGCCGCTGCCGGGCTCAAGCCCGGTGAGATCACCCTGCTTGCCAGCGGGGTGGTGTGCATCGTGTTCGCGTTCGTCAAGTGGTACGGCAACGACTTCGGCAGCGCCAACGCCCTCGATGACGGGCTGTTCCCGGTGGCGCTCATCCCGCTGCTGATGGGCCTGTTCGCCGCCGGCCACCTGGCCCTCACCAAGTTCGCCAACGTGAACCTGCCCCAGCGGGTGCTGGGCTACACGTGGGAGCAGCTCTACCTCAACGCCGGCTTCACGGCCACCCTGTACATGACGCTGTCCCTCATCACCGACTCGGGGTTCGGCGGCGTCGACAAGAGCATCGGCTTCTACCTGTCGTGGCTGGGCTCGATCGGCCTGGGCGTGGGCGCCTTCCTCATCCAGAAGGAACGGGCTCCGAAGTAGCAACCACCCTTCCAACTGTCAGCGTGAGAGCCCGTATCCGGGGCGCCACGCTGACAGTTGGAGCTGTGGGTCACCCAGGTGGAGGTGTGTCAGCGCACGAGCACCCGGGGGACGAGCGCCGCGGCCGAGTCGCCGAAGCCCAGGGTCCCCACAGCGCTGCCGTGGAACGACTGCTCGGCGTCACCGAACGAGAACACGCCACCGTCGGCGCCGAGAAGCCAGTACCCCTGACCGCTCGGGGTTCCGGCCACGCCGACGATCGGGGACGTGAGCGCGACCCCGAGCTCGGGGATCGACCCGAAGTACCCGGCGTCGCCGAAGCCGAAGACGCCACCGTCGGCGCCCACCACCCAGTAGCCGCCCGCGGTGGGGGTTCGGGCCACGGCCACCACGGTGGCCCTGATGTTCTGGGCCGGCAACGAGCCCACGAACGGGGCGTCGCCGTAGGCGTACACCGAGCCGTCCTGGGCCACGAGCCACAAGCCCCCACCCGACGCCGTCGCGACCACCCCCACGATCGGGCTGACGATGGGTGGCGGCGGCGACACGATCGCCGCGTTGGCGTCACCGATACCGAACACCGAGCCGTCGGACGTGGCCACGAAGTACCCCGCTCCCGTGGGTGTGGGCGAGAGCCCCACGAACGACTTCCCGGCTGCGGCATCAGGGAGGGTGTCGACGTCGGCATCGCCGAAGGCCCGCACGGTCCCGTCGGCCTGCAGCAGCCACAGCCCGTTCCCACTCGGGGTGGCCTGGGCGGCCACCACCCTGGGAGCCTGCGGATTCGCGCTGGTGTTCGCCGGCGGGCTGTCGCCCAACGCCAGCACGGCTCCCTGGGAGCTCGCGATCCAGTACCCCACGGCGGTGGCCTTGGGAGCCGGAGCGGTCTCGGGAACGGGCGGTACGGTGGAGTCGACGACCGGGACCGGCACCGTCGCCTCGCCCGGAACCGTTGTCGCCGCCGTCGTGGCGCCCTCGGGAGTGGTTGTCTCGCCGTCCTCGGATCCGTCGGTCGAGACGTCGGTTGGAACCCCTTCCCTCGGTCCCTCGGCCGAGGAGTCGTCGCCGCGCCCCAGCGCCCAGATGACGATGGCCCCGACCACGACCACGGCCGCCACCGTGCCCCAGATCAGGCCGTTGCGCCCCTTCTGTGGATCGGCCGGCCCGAACGCCACTGCAGGCCCGGAGATCGTCGCCCCCGGGAACCCCGGACCCAGCCCTCCCTGGGTGACACCGGATCCTGCACCGGAGCCGTACCCGGCGCCGGGGTGCACGAACGCTCCCCCGCCCGGGCCGGGGGCCGCTGCCGCAGCCCGCGACTCCGACAGGGAAGTGGCGACCCAGGTCGGGTCGGCACCGGCGGAACCGGCGGCAGACTCGGCGGCCCCCGACCCCGCCGGGCTGAGCACCGTGGTGGGTCCTTCGCCTCCGCTCGCCGCCGGCGCGGCGGCGAGGCCCGGGAGGAACGCCTGCATGGCTGCGGCAGCCTCGCGAGCCCGGGGCCGGCGCAGCGGCTCCACCGAGAGCATGCCGACGAGGAGCCCGGCCACCGGAGCCGGGATACCCGGGCGAGGACGGAAGCCGGGGACGGCCGACGCGCCGGTGAGAAGCTCGTGGAGGATGGCGCCAGCTGCGTACACGTCGGCTGGCGCGCCGCCGGTGGCGCCGGCCGGAACCTCGGGCGCCCGAGCGGGATTGGTGATCGGGATACCGGGGACCATCCCGGCCACGCACGCGGCGAGAGCGGTGTCGCTCACCCGGGCCCGAGGGCGACCGTCGGCCCCGGTCTCGACGAGCACGTTGGTGAGCTTCAGATCGCCGTGGGCAAAACCCCGTTGGTGGATCTCGGCCAGTGCGAGCAGGACCTGGCGCACGATCTCGACGGCCAGAGCCGGTGCGGCCGGGCCGCTGGTGTCGAGCGCCCGCCGGAGATCGTTGCCGTTGACCCGCTCCGAGACGATCGTGACCATGGCCCCTTCGGCGAGCACGTCGTGAACCTGGACGATGTTCGGATGGGTCAGGGTGAGCAGCGGCCCTCGGGCGGCTCGGAGACGCTCGACGACCGTGGGGATGCCGGCGATCGACGGGTGCAGGCTCTTGATCACGAACGGCGTCGGAGAACCGAGCCGATCGGCGGCCCACACGGCCCCGAGCGGGCCCGAACCGAGGTGCTGATGGGCTGAATAGCCGCTGACGATCGGCGGAGCGTCGGTCATGAATGCCGTCTCAGGGTTGATGGGCGGACCGGGTCGGACACGCCGACCGGTGACCGCAGGGGATGGACCACGCCTGGCCGACAGGGAGGCGACCAGCATGTGGAGGACGCAAGAGTCTGCCATCGACACCAGGGGTACGGTGCCGCGCCCGGTCGAACGGGCTCTCGGAGGCGTGTCATCGCACCGTCCAGCACGAGGTCAACGGACCGAACACCTCGGAGGCGAACGCCCGCAGGAGCTCGTCGTCGAGCGCTGAATCCGCCTCGCCCACGAAGGCCGCCACCCGGTGGCCCCGGGTGCTGAGAGCGCTGACGAGCTCGCCCACCGGGTCGGGGTCGGGGCCGGCAACCACGATCACCGCCCCCTCGGCCGCCCAGGCCGAAACGGCGATCCAGGTGGCGTCGTCGACCGTCGAGCCGATCACGACCGCCACCACATGTCCGTCGAGAGCGCCCACCGGCCTCAGCCGGGCTCGCCGTGGTGGCGGCCCACGAGCTCGCTGGCGAACCCGTCGAGCTGATTGAACAGATCGGCCACGGTGGGGCCCACGAGGGACACGACGAACTGGTCGCATCCGGCGCGCTGGTACTCGTCGACCACATCGACCGTCACCGGGAGCCGGTTCCAGACCCCGTGGGCGATTTTCACGTCGGACGGGTCGCGATGGCGTTCGACGAGCAACTCGTGCAACCGTCGACGCCCGTCAGCCAGCTCCCCGGGTGTGAGGTCGAAGACGTACCACCCCGTTCCCATGTCGGCGGCGCGCACCAGCGCAGCCTCGGTGACGCCGCCGAACCACAGGGGTGGATGGGGTTGCTGGACCGGCTTCGGATGCTGACGGCACGCCGGAAGCTCGTAGAAGCGGCCCGAGAACTGCGAGACCGGATCGCACCAGAGCCGCTTCATCACCTCGACGTACTCCCGGCAGCGCTCGGCCCGGTCGGCCCAGTCGACGTTGCACGCCGCGAACTCGTCACGGTTCCACCCGATGCCGATGGTGAAGTCGAAACGGCCATCCGAGAGGTAGTCGAGCGTCGCCACGTGCTTGGCGGTGTACACCGGATTGCGCTGCGGGATCAGTGCCACCCCGGTGGCCAGTCGGATTCGATCGGTGACGGCCGCCAGCCAGGTGAGGGTCTGGATGGGATCGGGGAGATTGGCGCGTGAGGCGAAGAACGCCTGACCGTCGTCGGAGCCCGGGTAGTCGTCGGCCGGATCGTCGAAGAGCACCACGTGCTCACCGAGGTACAGCTCGGCGAAGCCCCGCGCCTCGGCCCGTTGGGCGATGTCGCGCAGGATCGCCGGCGTGACCGACGGGTTGATCACCGGCAGGTTGAGACCAATCTCCACGGTTCCTCGATCTCGATCGGCCTGCGCGTGCCCACGCCCTGGGGCTCGTCAGCAACGAGCGATCATCTCAGGAACAGGTCCATGCCGCACACCATGCGACCGACGAACTCGTGCAGCGCCTCGGTCGTGGGGCCCATCACACACGAGGCCCGAGCGTCGCGGAATGCCCGGTCGATGTCGTTGCCGTGCCGGAACGCCGACCCGCCGCCTACCCGCATCGCCAGGTCGGTGACGACCACCGATGCCTCGGCAGCCACGGCCTTGACCTCCAGGACCCGCAGCATCGTGTCGGACCGCCCGGAGCCGACCGCAGCCAGCGTGTCGGCGAGGAGGGCCACGGCGCCGTCGGCGGTCATCCGCATCTTCGCCAGCGACGCGCGGGTGACGGGGTTGTCGGCCAGCGTCTGGTTCAGATGCTGGTGCACCGTGTTGCACGCGTGGCTGACCGCTCGGTCGATGGCGGTTTCCATCAAGCCGACGCAGCACGACGCGCACAGGATCGAGAAGAACGGCAGGGCCTGACCGAGTGCGATGTCGAGCCCGCCCCCGTCGGCACCGAGCATGGTGGCCCGAGGGATGCGCACACCCTGAGCCGAGACGGCACAGGACGCGTTGCCTCGCAAGCCCAGACCGTCGAACGGCGCACCGATCTTCAGACCGTCGGCGGTCGCGGGTACGAGCCACAGCGTCGCCGGGCCGTCGGCTTCGGCAGCCCGGCTCGTCCACACGTACGAGTGGGCCTCAGCGGCCGCGGTGACCCACGACTTGTCGGCGTCGAGCACCACGTCGTCGCCGTCGAAGCGGGCGCTCGACATTGGCGCCCAGAAGTGGCTGCGGGAGCCAGCCTCGCTGAACGCCAGCGTGCTCAGGTGCCGGCCGGCTGCGATGTCCTGCCGGATGGCCAGAGGGCCGTGCGCCTCGATGACGACCGCTGCGCAGTAGTGCATCTCGACGATCATTGCAGTCGACACGCAGGCCCGGGCGAGCCGCTCGACGACCGCCGAGGCCTCGGCCAGGCCACACCCGAGGCCCCCGATCTCGGGGCTGCTCACCAGCCCGAGCAGGCCCGTTGCGGCCAGCGCGTCGATCGCCGCACGGGGGAACACCCCGTCGCGATCGACCGTCGGCGCGGCCGGTTCGACGACGCCGACGACCACACCTTCCAGTCGGTCGAGGACCGTGCGCACGTCCACGTTGGCTCCCTTGGTCTCGTCGCCGATCGACTCCCGGCCGGCGCCCAAGGCTATCGCCGTTCTCATCCTGCGGTCCGCGGTCGGCGGGCGTGACCAACCGCCGGCGGGACCGGGCCCTTCGGCACTGGGCCCGAGGCGGGGGCGTGGCGTACGGTCGCGCAGAGTTCATCGAGCGCACCGAAGGGCAGGATTCCATGGGCGGCATCGTGGTGGGAGTCGACGGGTCGGAGACCTCAGCAACTGCGCTGCGCTGGGCGCTCTCGGAAGCCAAGCTCCGTGGAACAACCCTCACCGTCCTGCACTCGTGGTCGATACCCATCGTCGGCGACGGGCTGGGCTACGGCTGGGCGCCGGTGGCCGTCGACCAGCTCAAGGAAGGCGCCGAAGCGGTCCTGCGTTCGATGCTCGATGACCTCGATGACGAACGCGCCGGGGTCGAGATCGTGGAGCGGGTCGTCAACGCCAGCGCGGCCCTCGGCCTGATCGAAGCGTCCAAGGACGCCGATCTGCTCGTGGTCGGCTCACGCGGCCTCGGGGGCTTCGGCTCGCTCGTGCTGGGCTCGGTCAGCCATCAGTGCGCCGCCCACGCCGCGTGCCCTGTGGTCATCATCCGCTGACGGTCGCCGCCGGTCGCAGCGCCGGTGCCGGGCTGGTGCCGACGGGCGACGGGCGCCACGTCAGGCTGTGTTGAGCAGGCGAGCGTCCCGCACCACGACGCGGAGCCGGCGGTCGCCCGCGTGCTCGAACGAGAGGTCGAGATCGACGATGTCGTTGCGGCGCAGCGGCTCGGCCAAGCCGACCAGGCGCGCGTGGTCACCGTCGACGGCAAGCACC
>JANLSK010000239.1:0-17965 GCA_031362415.1 Actinomycetes bacterium
CCGCTCCTCACCGGTCCCCTTCCCAGCGCCCCAGGGAGCACAGCAGGACCGAGCACAGCAGTACCGATCCCAGCGCCCCAGGGAGCACAGCAGGACCGAGCACAGCAGGACCGAGCACAGCACGAACCCTTGACAGAACAGCGAATCGTCGATCGGATCGCTCCCAGTCTCCCGGTTGGTCAGGTGGAACACCCCGACTCCGCCCGCTTCCAACCCATCCGTTCCGCCCAGAACGGCGCCCGTCCTTCCGGGGGACTGGCAGCGATCCGATCATGACCGACGACTTCGTCCACACCCCGGTGATGGCCCAGGAGATCCTCGACGCTCTCCGGCCGGTCCCCACCGGGCTCGTGGTCGACGCCACGGTCGGCGGCGGCGGCCATGCCGCATCGATCCTCGAGGCCCGTCCGGACGTGACGCTCCTCGGCATCGATCGGGATCCCGACGCTGTCGAGGCAGCCCGGTCACGCCTCGCCCGCTTCGGGGAGCGGGTCACCGTCGTCCGGGGGGGCTTCGAGGACCTCGGCACGCTCGTCGCTCGCCATCGTGGTCCCGGTCCCAGCACCACGAGTCCCAGCACCACGAGTCCCAGCAGCCCCAGTCCCAGCCAGAGCAGCACCAGCCAGAGCAGCACGAGTCCCAGCGTTACCAGCCCCGGCGGCCAGGAAGTCGGCCGTCTCGCCAACGATCAAGGACGACGACATGAACCGGTGGTGGCGGTTGTGTTCGACCTCGGAGTCAGCAGCCCGCAGCTCGACCGGGCCGAGCGAGGGTTCTCGTACCGCGCCGACGCCCCGCTCGACATGCGAATGGACCCGGGCCAGCAGCGCAGCGCCGCCGACGTGGTCAACGGGTATGCGGAGGCCGACCTTCGTCGGGTCATCACCCGTTACGGGGAGGAGCGTTTCGCTCGCTCCGTCGCTCGGGCCATCGTCCGTCGCCGCCCGATCGGCTCGACCCTGGAGCTGGCCGAGGTGATCAAGGAAGCCATTCCCGCGGCCACGCGGCGCACGGGCGGTCATCCGGCCAAGCGCACGTTCCAGGCGATCCGCATCGAGGTCAACGCCGAGCTCGCCCACCTCGAGGAGGGGCTCGACGACGCCTTTGTGCTCCTCGGAGCCGGTGGCCGTCTGGCCGTCCTGTCGTACCACTCACTCGAAGACCGCATCGTCAAGCTGCGCTTCGGGAACTGGGCGACGGGCGGCGAGCATCCCCGCGGTCTGCCGGTGCGTGAGACTGCGCGCGATCCTCGGGTGCGTCTCGTTCAACGCGGCACCGCCGCATCGCCCGACGAGATCGCGGCGAACCCGCGGGCCCGCAGCGCACGTCTGCGCGTCGTCGAGAAGCTACCGGGCGAGGACACCGGGTCGTGACAGCAGGACGAGCCGCCGTCGCGGCTCCCGTCCGTTCCCGCAGCGAGCCGCCACCCCGAACCCGTCCCCGCGGCGATGCATCAGCGCGGGCGGCGGTCTCGGTCCGTGCCGGCGCGGTCTCGCACTCCCGGACGCGACCGACGTCCGGGCGCGACTCGCTTCTCGAACGTGATCTGCTGCCCGAGGTCGAGCGTCGAACGCGTCAGCCTCGACCCGAGCTCCGGATCGTCGATGAGGCCGGACGACGCCGTCGTCGCCGGCTCAAGATCGCGGCCTGGCTCGTCGGTACCGTCGGCGTCGCCCTCATGTTCGGCGCCGCCGTGATCCACGTGCTGCTCACCCAGTCACAGTTCCAGCTCGAGGGCATTCGGGGCGAGATCGCCGTGCAACAGCAGCAGTACGAGGAGTTGCGTCTCCAGGTCGCTCGGCTCTCGGCCCCCGAGGAGGTCGTGAAGGTGGCGACCAACCAGCTCGGCATGGTGGTTCCCGAGCACACCGAGTACCTGCTGGCCCCGGGCGTGGCCCTGGACTCCAGCCAGGACATCGCCGCCGCAGACGGCAATCCCAACGCGCCGGCGCCGTGGGAAGAGATGAAAGCGCTGCTTGACCGCCGACCGTAGCTCCGGGGGCGGCCGCGCCCGACCCCGATCCACACCCGTCGCGCGGCCCACGAAGGCTCCGACGGGCGGCGCCGCGCGTCCGCACCGCTTCGCGCCACCGAGGCCCCATCCCGACGACCGGCATCCGCCTGAGCCGAGGGCGGCCGAGCGGCGTTCGGCGGACGGCCGACGATCGAGCTCACCCCAGCACCTCACGGCCGTCCACGGCCTCGACGTCCACGGACTCGACCGCCTCGACCGCGATGTCCACGACCGCGATGGGCTCGACTCCCGTGATGGTGGCGCCCGCCACGGCCGCGCCCGTCCGGGTCCGCGCTCGCATCCGACGCGCCCCCGCCAGCGGCCGCGGCCCCGCCCGTTGCGTCGGCTGGGCGGGCGCTTCGACTCCCGGGACCGGGCCGTGCCTCCGGGCCGCCGGGCGATCGTGTTCCTCACGGCGATCGTCCTCCTGTTCGGAGCGATCGGTTGGCGCCTGTTCGAGCTCCAGATCAGCGACCATGACGCGCTGGTAGCCCGCGGGGTCGACCAGCGGCTGCGGACGATCGTCCTCGCCGCCGAGCGGGGTGTGATCTTCGACCGCAACGGCAACGAGCTCGCGGTCTCGATCCCGCAGTACACCGTGTGGGCCGATCCGAAGTTTGTGGTCGACGACCTCGGTTGGGCCAGCCGTCTCTCGCCGATCCTGGGCGTTCCGGTCGACGCGCTGCAGGCCCGTCTGGCCCAGGACGACAAGCGGTTCGTGTACCTCGCCCGTCAGGTCGACGAGACGACGATGCAGCAGGTGCGTGATCTCGACATCGGGGCGAGCGGCATCGGCATCGTGCCCGAGTCGAAGCGCTTCTATCCCCAGGGCGAGCTGGCGGCGGCGATCATCGGGCGCACGGACATCGACAACCAGGGCATCGCCGGTCTCGAGTACCAGTACGACGACCAGCTCACCGGGATTCCCGGCGAGATCGTCGTCGAACGAGACCAGGACGGCCGCGAGATCCCCCAGAGCAACCGGACCTACACGCCGCCCCAGCGCGGCGACGACCTCGTCTCCACCATCGACCGCGGGCTCCAGTACAACGTCGACCAGCTGCTCATCGACTGGCTGCCGAAGGTGGGCGCTCAGGCGATCACCGTCATCGTGATGGACCTCGCGACCGGCGACATCGTGGCCATGTCGACGGTGCTGAGCCCCGAGGCCCAGACGGCGGGCACCGCCGCGGCGGCCGAGGCGCCCGCCGATGCTCCCGCGAGCGCCAACGGCGGGGTGGGTCCTGAGCCCGGCTCCGAAGCGGCAGCACCGGGGCGGCCTCGGCCCGCCGGGCCCACCGACCGCAACCGGTCGATCACCGACGCCTTCGAGCCCGGCTCGATCATGAAGATCGTCCCCCTGGCCGGCGCCCTGGAGGAGGGCTTGGTCGATCCGGAAGAGATCTTCTCGGTCCCCGATCAGTACGTTTATCTCCCTCTTTCCAAGAAGTACCGGAAGACCTTCCGAGACCACGATCCGCATCCCGTCCTCCCGATGCGGCCAGCCGACATCCTCCGGGTTTCGTCGAACATCGGGACGATCAAGGTGGCCGAGGCCCTGGGCGAGGCCGGGCTCTACCAGTACATCAACGAGTTCGGCCTGGCCGAACGGACCGGCGTCGACTACCCGGGAGAGGAGGACGGCCTCCTCCTCGACTTCGAGCGCTGGTCGAAGACCACCCTCCCCACGAACGCCATCGGCCAGGGCATCGCCACCACCCCCCTCCAGATGCTCAACGCCTACGCCACCATCGCCCGCTGTGGCGAGGTGCTCGCACCGCGGTTCGTGATGGCCACCATCGACGCCAACGGCCAGCGTCACGAGGTCGCGCCCGGCTCCCCCCGCCGGGTGGTTTCCGAGCGCACCGCCGCGCTGGTGAACGACATGCTCGTTGGCGTGGTCGACGGGGGTACCGGCGTGAACGCGGCCGTGAACGGGTACACGGTGGCGGGCAAGACCGGCACTGCCCTCAAGGTCTTGGAGGACGGGACCTATGGCACCGACGACGAAGCCACCCACCGCTACCGGTCGTCGTTCGTGGGCTTCCTGCCCGCCGAGGCGCCCCGGCTGGCAGCCATCGTCGTCGTCGACGAGCCGTCGTTCGAGAACCGCTACGCCAGCGTCGCCGCCGCACCCCTGTTCTCGTCGGTCATGTCGTACGCCGTGCGGGACATGAAGGTGGCCCCGCCGCCGGCCGGTACCCGTCCGTGCAGCGGAGCAGCGGGCGCGATCTTCACGGCGGTTCCCACGCCCGGCAGCGACGGCACCTCGATTCCGCCGACCGACGCAGCCACGACGGTCCCCGATGCCCGCGACGCCCAGCCCGACGTGATCGCGCCAGTGCCGCCGGCACCGGCGCCGCGTGTCGACAGCGTCGATCCGGCCCCGGTCGCCACGCCGGCGCCGCTGCCCGACTCGGGTGCATCGCCCGGTGCGACAACGACACCGGCCCTGGTTCCGGTGGTGGTCCCGGCCCCGGGGGCGACCGTGGTTCCCGAACCCACCGCCGATCCGGTCGTGTCGCCGACCGACGGCTCCGGTACGGTCGAGACGGCACCTTCGCCGCCGCCGACGCCTCCGACGACAGCCTCGCCGCTCGATCCGCCCCCCGGTGTCCCGCCCTCGTCGGGACCCGATCCACCGGCTCCCGTCGCCACGGCCGGCCCATCCCCCTGACCGACACGGCCACCCGGCGACACGGCCGTGGGCGATGCCGCCCTCGATCCCCCAGCACGAACCGACCCGCCTCTCAGACCGCCGAACCGACACTGGCCCCCATGATGATGCCCACATGATGACGCTGCAGCATCTGCTCGCCGATGCTGACATCGGCGACCACGAGCTCCGGGGCGATCCCGGAGTTCTCGTCGCGTCGGTCGAGCACGACAGTCGCCGTGTCGGTCATGGTGCCATGCTGTGTTGCGTGCCGGGCCGGGTCACCGATGGTCATGCCCATGCCGCGACTGCGGTTGCCGCCGGGGCCACGGCCCTGGTGGTCGAGCGTTGGCTCGACTCGCCCGAGAGCGTCGTCGCCGTCACCCAGGTTCGGGTGCCGTCGGTGCGGACGGTGATGGGGCGCCTGGCCTCGGCGGTCCACGGCCACCCGTCGCGATCCCTTCGGGTGCTCGGTGTCACCGGGACCAACGGCAAGACGACCACCACGTACCTTCTCGAGTCGATCGTGCGGGCTGCGGGGGGCCGTCCGGGGGTGATCGGCACGGTCGAGACCCGCATCGACGGACGTTCCGAACCCGGTGGCCACACGACTCCTGAGGCTCCGGAGCTCCAGGCGCTGCTCGCCCGGATGCGCGACGCCGGCTGCGACACGGTGGCCATGGAGGTCTCGTCGCACGCGCTCGACATGGGCCGCGTCGAGGGTACGCATTTCGCCGCCGCGTGCTTCACGAACCTCTCACCCGAGCATCTCGACTACCACGCCACGATGGATCGGTACTTCCGGGCCAAGGCCGACCTCTTTCGAGCCGACCGGGTGCGGGTCGCGGCGATCAACGTCGCCGACCCTTACGGACGCCGACTGGCCACCGAGGTGGCGCAGGCGGGAATAGCCGTCCGCCGATGGTCGCCCGAACGCCCAGGCGGCGAGGGCGCCTCCCCCGGGCCTGGGAGCGAACGGGAAACCGACGACGTCTTCGCCGATCGGGTGCGCATCGACCTCGACGGTGTCGAGCTCGAGCTCCATGCCCCCGAGCTGGCCGGCGCGAGGACCGTGCACCTGAACCTGCTCGGTCGGTACAACGTGGCCAACGCCGTCGCCGCGGCAGCCACCGCGCTGGCCGCCGGGTTCGAGGCCGATGCGGTGGTGGCGGGGCTGGAAGCGGCCACGGTCGTCCCCGGCCGTCTGGAACGGGTGTCGCCGGGCGCGGGTGCGCACCGACGCGGTCCGCTGGTCGTGGTCGACTACGCCCACACGCCCGACGCCCTGCGCAACGTCCTGGTTGCCGCCGGCGAGCTCGCCACGGCTGCCGGACGGGGCCCGGGCGCCCTCGCGAGCGGTCGTGTCGTGCTCGTGTTCGGCTGTGGGGGGGATCGCGATCGGGGCAAGCGGCCCATGATGGGGGAGTGCGCGGCCGAGCTCGCCGACGAGCTCGTCGTCACCACCGACAACTCCCGGTCGGAGCCGCCCCAGGCGATCGTCGACGAGATCCTCGCCGGCATCGAGTCGGTGTCGGGGCTTCGCCGGCGCGCGACCCGGGTGGCGGTCGAGCTTGATCGGCGCCGTGCCATCCGCTCGGCTGTCGAGGGGGCCGGCGCCGGCGATGTCGTCGTGATCGCCGGCAAGGGTCACGAGCTCGGCCAGACCGCCGCCGGGGTCACGGTGCCGTTCGATGATCGGGTCGAGGCCCGTCTGGCATTGGGGGTTGGCTCGTGCGCATGACCGTTCCCGAGATCGCCGTGGCCGCGGGCGGACGGATCGTCGAGTCCGATCCGTCGCCGACGACGAAAGCGTCGTCCGATCATCGGACCGGCTTCGCCGTGACCTCGGTGAGCACCGACTCCCGCTCCATCGAGCCCGGGGCGCTGTTCGTCGCGCTGGCGGCCGAGCGTGACGGGCACGCTTTCGTGGGCGAGGCCTTCGCCGCGGGAGCGGTCGCCGCGCTCGTCGACCACGAGCCTGCCACCGGAGCCGCCGGAGCCGCCGGACCGCTCGTGGTCGTAGCCGATACCCTCGTCGCCTTGGGCCGCTTGGGGATCCGCGCTCGCGACCGTATCGGGACCCGCCCGGTGATCGGGGTCACGGGCTCGTCGGGGAAGACCTCGACCAAGGACCTCCTGGCGTCGGCCCTGGCTCGGAGCCACTCGGTGTGTGCCAGCGTGTCGTCGTTCAACAACGAGATCGGTGTGCCGCTCACGCTCTTGTCTGCGGCTGCACTGCCCGACGAGGGCCCGCTCACCGACATCGTGGTGTGCGAGATGGGGGCTCGGGGCCCGGGCCAGATCGATGCGCTGTGCTCCATCGCCCGGCCGACCGTCGGCATCGTCACGAACGTGGGTACCGCACACGTCGAGTGCTACGTCGACGGCCGGGCCGGGATCGCCCGAGCCAAGGGCGAGCTCGTCGAAGCCCTGCCGCCCCATGGGACGGCCGTCCTCAACGCCGACGACGAGACCACGCCCGAGCTCGCGGCCCGCACCCGGGCTCGTGTGCTGCGCTTCGGTCGCGGCGCCGATGCCGACGTGCGGGTCGAGGCCTTGGTGCTCGACTCGGAGCTGCGGCCCTGGTTCCGCCTGGTGACGCCATGGGGAACATCCGACGTGCGACTCGAGGCCCGGGGGGCCCATCAGTCCCTGAACGCGGCGGCGGCGGCGGCGGCGGCACTGGCCGTGGGGGCCGATCTGGCGTCGGTGGTCGAAGGGCTCGTCTCGGCCCGGGTGTCGCGTTGGCGTATGGAGGTCACCCGGCGCCCCGACGGGCTGGTCGTGATCAACGACGCGTACAACGCCAATCCCGACTCGACGGCCGCGGCGATCGACGCACTCGCGGCGATGGGCCTGGGTGCGGGAGGCCGCCGCTGGGCGGTCCTGGGTACCCTCGCCGAGCTGGGCGACGAGGCCGATGCGGCGTACCACGATCTCGGGGCCCGGGCGGCTCGTCTGGGTGTCGATGCCCTCATGACCGTGGGCGACCCGGCGCGTGGCTACGTACCCGGGTTCGAGAGCGAACGGGCACGGCGTGGCGATGACACCGGCACCGGCGCCGGCACCACGTGGGCTGGGAACACCGGGAGAACCGGGAGGGAGACCGTCGTCATCGAGGCGAGCGATCCCGGCGAGGCCGCTCGCATCCTGGCCGGGCGCCTGAGCCCGGCTGATGTCGTGTTGATCAAGGCCAGCCGGGTGGCGGGGCTCGACGTCGTCGCCAAGCAGCTGCTCCGCGAGCCCGGGTCATCAGCCGGTGGGGCGGCCGCATGATCGCGCTGCTGCTGGCCGCTTCCATGAGCCTGGTGGTGGCTCTGATCATCACCCCACTGCTCATGTCCGGGCTGCGTCGACGCGGCATCGGCCAGTTGATTCGCGAGGAAGGCCCGGCCGGGCACAAGACCAAGGCGGGCACGCCCACCATGGGCGGCCTGGCGATCGTCGGCGGCGGCGTCGCCGGTTACGTGTTCGCCCACGTCCGCTCGTCGGTCAGCTTCGAGTCGACGGGCCTCTCGCTCATGGGCCTCGTCATCGGGCTCATGGCTGTCGGATGGCTCGACGACTATCTGGGGATCAGGCGGGGCAAGAATCTGGGCCTCAACAAGCGGGGCAAGAGCGGCTTGCAGCTCTCGGTGGCGCTCGCCTTTGCCGTGCTGGCCCTGGAGTGGGTGGGGGCCTCGACCCAGCTCTCGTACGCCAGGACCCTGGGCCCCGACCTGGGCGACGCCGGCTTCGTGATCTGGGCGATCTTCCTCATCGTCGGATCCTCCAACGGCGTCAACCTCACCGACGGCCTCGACGGCCTGGCCGGAGGCTCGGCGGCCATGGTGTTCGGCGCCTACGTGATCATCGCCTTCTGGCAGTTCCGCCACGTGGAGGTGTACGGCATCGCCGGTGAGCAAGCGCTCGACACCGCCGTGGTCGCGGCCGCGATGCTCGGGGGCTGCATCGGGTTCCTCTGGTTCAATGCCGCTCCAGCCCAGATCTTCATGGGCGACACGGGTTCGCTCGCGATCGGCGGCGGCATCGCCGGGCTGGCGGTGGTCACCAACACCCATCTCCTCCTGCCGATCCTCAGCCTGCTGTACGTCTTCGAGACGGTGTCGGTGATGCTGCAGATCTTCTCGTTCCATGTGCTCGGGCCCGACCGGCGCTTCTTCAAGATGGCGCCGATCCATCATCACTTCGAGTTGCTCGGCTGGCCCGAGACGCGGGTGATCGTGCGCTTTTGGCTCATGGCCGGCATGGCCACCGCGCTGGGCCTGGGCCTGTTCTACGCCGACTTCCTCCAGATCCCCGGAGTGAGCGACTGATGCCCGCACGACCGCTCGACGGGCGCGGGGCACCCACCGAGGGCACGGCCGTGCTCGTGGTGGGCCTCGGCGTCTCCGGCCAGGCGCTGGTACGGGCCGGGGCCCGGCTCGGTTGGCGCACGACCGTCATCGAGGACCGCCCCACGACCGAGGGTGCCTCCATCCGCATCGCCACGGCCCGTTCGCTCGGGGCCACGGTAACGGAGGCCCCGACCGTCGAGGAGGCCCGATGCCTCGTCGACGCGACCGACCTCGTCGTCACCAGCCCCGGTGTCGCACTCGAGCATCCCGTGCTGGGCCATGCCCAAGCGGTCGGCCGTCCGCTGTGGTCGGAGATCGAGCTGGCCGCGCGCTTGACCACCACGCCGTTCGTGGCCGTCACGGGAACCAACGGGAAGACGACCGTCACGTCGCTCGTCGACGCTCTGCTCCGGGCCGGCGGCATCTCGTCGCTGGCGTGCGGCAACATCGGCCATGCCTTCGCCGACGCGGTGTTCGAGCCGGCCGAGGTGTTCGTGGCCGAGGTCGCGGCGCTGCAACTCGAGCACACCGTGGCCCTCCGGCCTCGGGTGGCGATCTTCCTCAACGTGGCCGACGACCATCTCGACCATTTCGGCACCCTCGATCGCTACGGCGCAGCCAAGGCCAAGTTGTTCGCCAACCAGCAGGGCGCCGACCTCCTCATCGCCAACGCCGACGATCCAACCGTGGTACGCCTGGCGATGACCGCCCCGGCCCGGCTGGCGTGGTTCTCGGTGAGGCCCGGACCCCGCCCGGTGGGACCGTGCTGGCGAGCCGAGGGCGGCGAGCTCGTCGATCCCGAGGGCCGGGCCATCTGCGAGATCGACTCGCTTCCCCGGCGCCGCCCCCACGACCTCGCCAACGCCTTGGCCGCAGGGGCCGCGGCGACCGAGTTGGGCGTCGCCCCTGAGACCGTCGCCACCGCCCTGCGCAGCTTCGAGCCGCCGGCGCATCGCATCGCCCTCGTCGGCGAGGCTCACGGTGTTTCGTTCTACGACGACTCGAAGGCCACCAACCCGCACGCCACCCTGACGGCACTGGCGGGCTTCGAGTCGGTCGTGCTCATCGCTGGTGGACGCAACAAGGATCTCGACCTGGGCCTCCTCGTCGGCGGGATCGACCACATCCGGTCGGTCGTGGCCATCGGCGATTCGGCGCCCGAGGTCGAGGCGGCGTTCACGGGACGGCGCCCCGTCGTACGCGCCCGGTCGATGCGCGAGGCGGTGTCTCGGGCTGCTGGTCTGGCCCGACCCGGAGACGCCGTGCTGTTGTCGCCGGCGACGGCGTCGTACGACTGGTACCGGAACTACGGCGAGCGCGGCGACGACTTCGCAGCCGAGGTCGGGATGCTCATCGCCAGCGGTTGGAGCGGACCCAGCGCCGACGGGGCGGCTCCCCGGGAACCCGCAGAACGAGGAGATCATCGTGACCCGCGCTGAGCACGATGCTCGACGTGACGCGCAGCCGCGCCACCGATCGCGTCCCGGCGCTGATCCCAGCCCGACGCGCACCACCGGTGCTGGCTCTGGTGCTGGCTCTGGTGCTGGCTCTGGCTCTCGTGCTGGCGTCGGCGCGGCGCCGGGCCGACCGCGACCGGTGCCCGGTTGTCGGGGCGACGCCCGCTCCGAGGCCCGGACCGAGGCCCAGACCGAGTCGCGTACCGAGAGCTGGCCCACGACCCGGCCACCGACCCCGACGCGCAAGCCCGGCGAGCGGTTCCGGGAGCGCAACCGGGGCGGGGCGCGGTCGGCCCCGGTCGAGCCGGTCTCGACGCCGGCCCCGGCGGCCGGGGCGACCGTTCAGCGAGCGACCAATCGGCGCACCCTGGCCTGGTGGGGGCGACGGGTTCATCGGCGCGAGGAGCGGGTCCACTCGTCGGGCTTCGTGGCGCTCCTGGCCGTCGTCGCCGTGCTCAACGCCGTCGGTCTCGTCTTCGTCCTGTCGTCGTCGTCGGTGGAAGCCTTGGAAGACCACGGCTCGTCCTGGTACTTCTTCACCCGCCAGGTGACCTGGGCCGGGGTGGGCGTCGTGGCGCTGGTGGTCATGTCGAGGATCCACTACCGGCGGCTGCGCCGACTCGCCGGTCTCGGCATGCTGGCGTCGATCGTCCTGTTGGCGGCAGTGCTGCTGCCCGGTGTCGGCCTCACCATCAACGGGGCCCGTCGCTGGCTCGGCTTCGGGCCGTTCACCGTGCAACCGTCGGAATTGGCCAAGCTGGCGCTCATCGTGTTCCTCGCCGACCTGCTCGCCCGGCGCGAGCACCTCGTCGGTGAATGGCGCCGCGGCGCGCTGCCGTGCCTGATCGGCTTCGGCGCCATCGCGTTCTTCGTGATGCTCCAGCCCGACCTGGGAACCACCATCGCCACCGGCCTCATCTTCGTCACGATGCTCATGTTTGGCGGGGCCCGCATCCGTCACATCCTCGCCATCGCCTTGGTGGGTATGGGCGGCGCGGCGTTGGCGACCCTCACGGTTGCCTGGAGGCGGGCCCGGTTCTTCGTGTTCCTCGACCCTTGGAAGGACCCTACCGACACCGGCTACCAGATCAGCCAGTCGTTGATCGGGACGGGGAGCGGTGGCGCCACGGGGACCGGCCTCGGCGCCGGGCGGGCGAAGTGGTCGTTCCTCCCCAACGCCCACAACGACTTCATCTTCGCGATCATCGCCGAGGAGACGGGGTTCATCGGCTGCATGGGGATCCTTGCGCTGTTCGGAACCTTCGGCATCCTCGGGATCCGGGCGTCGCTGAAGGCGCCCGACCGGTTCGGGATGCTCTTGGCCGCGGGCATCACGGCCTGGGTGCTCGGACAGGCCGTCATCAACATCGCCACGGTGATCGGGCTCATGCCGGCGACGGGCATCCCGCTGCCGTTCATCTCGTTCGGAGGCACCGCCCTGATGATCATGATGGCCGCCACCGGGATTCTGCTCTCGGTGGCTCGGCAGGCCCGGCCATGAGCGTGATCATCACCGGCGGCGGGACGGGAGGCCACGTGTATCCGGCCCTGGCCATCGCCGCCGCGCTTGTCGAACGGGGCACACGGCGCGATCAGGTGCATTTCGTGGGAGCGGTGCGGGGCATGGAGGCCAGGGCCGTCCCCGAGGCCGGCTTCGCGATCGACCTCCTTCCGGGTCGCGGCATCCGACGGTCGTTGCGCCCGCAAGCAATCAAGGAGAACGTGGCGGCCTTGTGGGGCACGGCCCGGGCCGTCGTGCGGGCCCGGGGCATCGTGCGCCGGCTCCGTCCGGCCATCGTGGTCGGTGTTGGCGGGTACGCATCGTTGCCCACGTTGCTCGCGGCCCGCTTGCGGTTCCGGCCGATCCCGGTGGTGGTGCACGAGCAGAACGCCTTTCCCGGTGTGGCCAACCGCATCGCGGTCGGCCTCGGTGCTCGCGCCGCGATCTCCTTGCCCCATACGCCGCTGCGCCGGTCGACGCTCACCGGTAACCCGGTCCGCGCTGCGCTGCTCGACGTGCGCCGTCCTCCGACGGCCACGCTGCGCGAGAGCGGCCCGCTGGTGGTCGCCTCGTTCGGAGGCAGCCTCGGAGCCCGCACCCTCAACAACGCCATGCTCGAGCTGGCCCAGCGGTGGCGCCACCGCGCCGATGTCGAGCTCTACCACGTCACCGGTGAACGCGAGCACGAACGGTGCCGGGCCGAGCACCTTCGCAGCCGACGAGCCGACGACCGTCTCGCGGTCACGCTCGTGCCGTACGAATCGAACATGGAGGCGCTCTACTCCAGCGCAGCCGTCGTCGTGGCCCGGGCCGGCGCCGTCACCGTGGCCGAGCTGGCGATCGTGGGCATGCCGGCGGTGCTCGTGCCGCTGCCCGGCGCCCCCGGCGACCACCAGACCGGCAACGCCCGTACGCTCGCCGACGCCGGTGCCGCCGTGCTGCTCACCGACGCCGACTGTGACGGGGCTCGACTCGACGACATCGTGTCGGCGCTGCTCGCCGGCTCCACGCACGCCGCAGACGGTCCCCGCGGCCCGGCCATCCCCGAGCGCCCGGGCCTGCCCGGCGGTCCCGGCACCGCAGGCCGTTCCGGCGATCCCACGGTCGAGCCGCTCGACGCCATGTCGAGCGCCGCACGTCGGCTGGCTCGTCCCGAGGCCGCGGCGTCGGTGGCCGAGCTCGTCGAGTCCGCCGGCCATCTCACGTCTCCGGAGAGGTGCTCGCGATGACCCACGGCCCCGACCAACCGTTCGATCTACGAACTCCGAGACGTATCCACATCGTCGGGATCGGCGGCGTCGGCATGAGCGGACTCGCTGCGGTGCTCGTCGGTCGAGGGCATCAAGTCACGGGCTCCGACCTGAAGGAGTCGCCCTACCTGGCCAAGCTGCGCCTGCTGGGCGTGCGCGCCGAGATCGGCCATCGTCGCGAGAATCTTCCTGGCGACCTCGACGCTGTCGTGCTGAGCACGGCGATTCCCCAGACCAACGCCGAGGTGACGACGGCTCGTGAGCGGGGCCTACCCGTGCTGCGCCGGTCCGATCTGCTGCGCCTCGTCGTCGACACCCGGCGCACGATCGCCGTGGCCGGAACCCACGGCAAGACCACGACCACCACCATGACCGCGCTGATCCTGCGGGAGGCGGGCTGGCGCCCGTCGTTCCTCATCGGCGGTCACGTCAACGAGACGGGATCGAACGCCCACGATGACGATGGCGAGTGGCTGGTCGTCGAAGCCGACGAGAGCGACGGGACGTTCCTCGAGTTCGCTGCGGAGGCCGTGATCGTCACGAACCTCGAGTCCGACCACATGGATCACTGGAAGACGTTCGACCGGTTGGTCGACGGCTTCCGCACGTTCTTGTCCCGTCCTGACGGGCCCCGCGTCGCCTGCGCCGACGATCCGATCGTGGCCCGGTTGGCAGAGGAGATCCCCGGCGTCGTCACCTACGGCTTCTCGGCCCTGGCCGACTATCGCATCGAGCGGCGGCTCGGGGCCTCGGGGGGCAGCGAGTTCGTGCTCACTCACTACACGGGCGCCAAGGACCCGGCGTCGATCACCGAGACCCACCACGCCGGATCGGTCCTGGGCACGATCTCCCTGCCCGTGCCCGGGCGGCACAACACGCTCAATGCAGCGGGCGCTGCGGCGTTGGCTCTCGAGCTCGGCATCCCCTTCGCCACGATCGCCGCCGCGCTCGGCCGTTACGCCGGGGTCGCTCGGCGATTCCACTTCCGGGGTGAGGTCGACGGCGTGACCCTCGTCGACGATTACGCACACCTCCCGACCGAGATCAGGGCCACCATCGCCACGGCCAACGAGGGCCGCTGGCCTCGCGTCATCGCCGTCTTCCAGCCCCACCACTACTTTCGCACCTCGGTGATGTGGGAGGAATTTGCCCGGTCCTTCGGCGGGGCCGACGTCGTCGTCGTCACCGACGTCTACGGTCCGGGTGAGACCCCGCTGCCCGGGGTCTCGGGTCGGCGGATCGTCGACGCCATCATCGACTCCGACCCGTCGGCGACCGTCGTCTACAACCAGCACCGCTCCGAGCTGCTCGACCAGGTGTCGGCGATCGCCCGACCTGGCGACATCGTGCTGACCATGGGCTCGGGCGACATCACCAACCTCGCTGAGGAATGGCTCCGGCGGGCCGAGAACCCACCGGCGGGATGAGCATCGTGACCCACACGCCGCCATCGACGCCGGCTGCGCTCGCCGAGGTCGTCGCCCGACTCGAAGCGGCGCTCCCCGGCCGGGTCGAGCGCAACGCACGCCTCGGCCCGCTGACCACGTACCGGGTCGGTGGCGCGGCGGCCGCGGTCGTTCGGCCGGCCTCGAGCGACGACCTGATCGCCGTGGCTGCGGTGATCTCGACGGTCGCCGACCCCGGCCGGGTCGGCGGGGGTGACCCGGGTTCGGGGGGACGACCGTCGCGGGGTTCGCTCGCCGTCCCGGTGCTCGTGCTCGGACGAGGCTCGAACCTGCTCGTGGCCGATCGCGGGTTCGCTGGTGTCGCGCTCGTGCTCGGCGAGTGTTTCGAGACGCTGACGATTCCCACGGTGCCGGGTTCCCAGCCCGACGAGACGCCGTCATCCGAGACCGCGACCGCCGGTGGGCAGCGGAAGCAACCCGGCCCGTCGGGGCAACCGGCGTTCGCGGCGATCGTGGAAGCGGGGGCAGCGGTGGCGCTGCCGATCCTGGCCCGCAGGAGCGCCGCCGCCGGATGGGCCGGTCTCGAGTTCTACGTTGGCATCCCGGGCTCGGTCGGCGGCGCGGTCCGGATGAATGCCGGCGGTCACGGCACCGACACGGCCGCCGTGCTCGTCGACGCGTCGATCGCCGATCTCAGGCTCGACGGTCGCCCGCGACGCCACACGGCGGCCGAGCTCGAACTCGGGTACCGACGCTCGGTGCTCGACGAGGGCGAGATCGTGCTCGGCGCCCGCTTCCGGGTGACGCTCGACGCCGCGGCGTCGGCCACCGAGCGGGTCGACGAGATCGTGCGCTGGCGGCGCGAGCACCAGCCTGGTGGGGCCAACGCCGGGTCGGTGTTCACGAACCCGCCGGGCGACTCGGCCGGTCGACTCATCGACCTGTGCGGTGCTCGTGGCCTCCGGTCGGGTGGGGCGCAGGTTTCCGTCAAGCACGCCAACTTCATCCAGGCCGACGCGGGCGCCTCGGCAACCGACGTCGTGCGCCTGATCCGTGCCGTCCAGAGCCGCGTCGAAGACCAGACCGGTATCCGCCTCGTACCGGAGATCCGCCTGATCGGCTTCGACATCGACGAGGATGGCGCTCCGTGACCACGCATCGACGTACCCACCGTCGCGACCCGGGGAGCCCCATCGACGCGGATGACGGCCGCGCCCTCGGTGGTCGCCACGGGTTCGAGCGGGCTCGGCGCGCCATGGCCTCCCGGCTGCTCGCCAGCCCGACGCCGCCGACCACGCGTACGCCGCCCATGGCCCGTCCGTCCCGACCGGAACCCCCCTGCCCCGACCGTGCGCCCGACCGTCCCCGATCGCGCGTCGAGCACCGCGACGCCGAACGGGCCCGGCGTCGTGCACGCGGTCTTGGCGTCCTGGTCGGCCGGGATCGGACCGCAGACACCCGAGATCCCGTTCCTCCCGCTCGACCCGGGCACCCCACCCGACGCCCACGGGCCGCAACTCCCGAGCGTCCCGAGGATCCGGGCCGCCGGCTGAGACTGCGGCGATCGATGCCGGTATCGCCGCGCCCGGTGAACGCCTCGGTGACCGACTCGGTCACCACGGCACCCCCGGCGGCGCCGTCCCGGATCGACCCTCGTATTCGTCAGCGGCGCGTCAAGGTGCGCCGCAGCGCCGGGCAGCGCCGGTTCCGCATGCTGGTGGCCATCGTGGTGGTCGCCCTGGCTGGGGTGACCGCCTGGGGCGTGCTGCATTCTCCGCTGTACGATGTCGACCGGATCCAAGCCGTCGGCTCCACCCGCTACGACGCATCGGCGCTGGCGGCGGCCGCAGGTGTGCACAGCGGCGAGCCGATCGTCTTCATCGACCTGGGCGAGGCGGCTACGGGCGTCGAGACGCTCCCCTGGATCGCCGCCGCCACCGTCGAACGTGACCTGCCCGGGACGATCACGATCACCACGTCCGAGCGGATCCCGGTGGGGTGGATCGCCCGCCCCGACGGGCGCACCGCATTGCTCGACATCGAGGGTCACGTTCTCGAGGACCTGCCGTCGCCCCCGCCGGGGCTCCCCGAGATCAGGACCTCGGCTGCGGTCCCCGACACGGGGACCCGCTTCAGCGTGGTGGCCGCGGCGACCACGGTGGCGGCTCGATGGACGGTCACGGCGCGCGGCGGCGTGCGCGAGATCGCTGTCGACCGGTTCGATCTCCTCGTGACCATGGGCGACGGCACCCTGGTGATCTTCGGACCGGCGGTGGACGTCGACGCCAAGATGGCGGCCCTGGCAGCCGTGCTCGCGCACATCGGCGACCAGACCGTGCGCTACGTGGACGTGGCCGTGCCCGCGGTGCCCACGGTCGGGACGCTCGTCGAGATCGAGCCCGGCGAGGTGCTCGACGACGGCGGAGCAGCATGAGCCGCCACGCGCCGGAGCACAGCAGAGCGAGCGCGTTGACTCCCTGGCATCAGGTGCCGTAGATTCTCAACAAATACCACAGGTTGACACGAAGTTCAACCTCAACTTCAGGATGATGGTCAGGGTCGATGCGGCATCGAGGCGCCGGTCACCACCGGGGTATCCACGAAAAGCAGGCGCAGATGGGGCACGATACGGGGACCCGATCCCTCAGGGGGCGCAAGACATGGTGAGCAGCCCGCAGAATTACCTGGCGGTGATCAAGGTCATTGGCGTCGGCGGAGGCGGCTGCAACGCTGTGAACCGCATGGTCGACGCCGGGCTGAAAGGCGTGGAGTTCATCGCCGCCAACACCGATGCCCAGGCCTTGCTCACGAGCGACGCCGACGTCAAGGTCGACATCGGGCGTCAGCTCACACGCGGGCTCGGCGCCGGTTCCGACCCCGAGGTCGGGCGCGCCGCGGCCGAGGAGCACCGGGCCGAGATCGAGGAGATCCTCAAGGGCTCCGACATGGTGTTCATCACATCGGGCGAGGGTGGCGGCACCGGAACGGGGGCCGCCCCGGTCGTGGCCGAGATCTCCAAGAGCATCGGTGCCCTCACCATCGGCGTCGTGACCAGGCCGTTCTCCTTCGAGGGGCGCCGGCGCGCGCTGCAGGCCGAGCAGGGGATCCAGAAGCTCAAGGAGAAGGTCGACACGCTCATCACGATCCCGAACGACCGCTTGCTGCAGGTGGCCGACGAGAAGACGTCGATGCTCAACGCCTTCAAGATGGCCGACGAGGTCCTGCTGCAGGGTGTACAGGGGATCACCAGCCTGATCACGACCCCGGGCCTGATCAACACCGACTTCGCCGACGTGAAGATGGTCATGACCAACGCCGGATCGGCGCTCATGGGCATCGGCTAC
>JANLSK010000250.1:0-51357 GCA_031362415.1 Actinomycetes bacterium
GTCCGATCGAGCCGACACGCCGGCGAGAACGACCTGTGGCCTCTTGTGTCGACACCTCGAGACCACGGGTCGATCAGCCTTCGGAGACTGGACCTCCATCGATGCCACAGTCCGTGGCGCGCCCGTTGCCCAATCCCCAGACGCGTCGACCAGACGCAGAGGAGCCAGCCGCTTGAAACGTCATCTCGCCATCGTGCTCGTTGCCGTCACCATCGTCGCCGCCGCGTGCAGCGGGGGAGACGACGACAGCCCCGGAAGCGACAGCGCCGGCGTCGGCGCCACATCGACCACCTCGGGCGCTGCGGGGGCCTCCACGAGCTCCACTCGAGGGGGATCGGGATCCACGACCTCGAGCACCGTCGGTGACCTCGAAGCGGCCGGTGTCGCACTGGCCATCGAGGCGGGCACGATCGCCCCGCTCACCGGGTTGCCCGTCGACGAGGACGATCAGCTGTTCGCCCGCCCGGCGCTCGTGGTCAAGACCGACAATGCGCCCAAGGCCCGTCCCCAGGCCGGCCTCGATGTCGCCGACGTCGTGTTCGAGGAGCCCGTCGAGGGCATCACCCGGTTCCTGGCCGTCTACCACTCGATCGACCCTGTGCTGGTGGGACCCATCCGTTCGGCCCGGGGCATCGACGCCAACACCGTGCGACCGCTGCGCGCCCTGTTCGCCATCTCCGGCGGCATTCCCGGGTTCGTACGGACGGCCCGCGAGGCGTCGCAGGTTCTCTTCACCCAGGGCACCCCCGGCTACTTCCGCGATCGGGATCGGCCGGGGACCAACAACCTCTTCGCCAACTCCGGGGAGCTGTGGCCCCAGGCCGTCGACAACACGCCGCCGCAGCCGCTGTTCAACTTCCTCGAGCCGGGCGAGAAGTTCGACGGCGACGCCGTCAGCGGCATCGGGATCCACAACCTCGGTTCGTTCTCGCAGTGGCTCTGGGACGCTCGGACCCGGACGTGGCTCCGAGCGCTCGACAACACCCCGCACGTCACCACGAGCGGCGCGCAGATCGCCTTCGAGAACGTGATCATCCAGTACATCAACCCGCGTCGTGGCGTCGAGACGGGCGAGGGCGACGCCGTGGTGTTCGTTGACGGCCAGATGATCACGGGCCGCTGGATCAAGCCCGCTCCCGACCAGCCGACCCGCTTCGTCACCACCTTCGGCGTCGACATCGCCTTGAGCCGGGGCCAGACGTGGGTGAATTTCGTGCCGATCGGCACTCAGGTCGACATCGTGAGTTGACCGATCGTTTGATTTCGGGCGGTCCATCCCGGTCGTGCCGCTGCATGCTCGAAGGGCGCTTTCGTCCCTCGTAGACTGCCGGCCGGCTTGGGCGTTCGTCAGCAACGCAGACCTGGGATTCCCCGGGTGTGTCCAAGGTCACGGCGTGGGGGACTGATGAAGATCGGCGCGAGGTTGGGGCGACGGGCCCTGGTGATGCTGGTGGTGATCGTGGGCGTGCTCGCGGCCACCGTGGGGACGGCCTTCGCGCACTTCCCGGTGGTCTCGGGCTCGGTCGTGTGCACCAACGGCGAGCACGTCATCACGTGGTCGGTGTGGAACAACTCCGCCGGCACACCCGACGTGATGGTGCTCCAGGGCGTGACCGTCACCCAGGGCGCCACCGTCGTCGGGACGGTCGTCGGCTTCGGCAACGGCACATCGCTGCCGCCCGGGATCGCCAACCAGATCAGCGGCACGACCACGCTGGCTGGCACCATGACCGGCACGGCCCGGCTCACGTTGGTTGGCACCTACCCCGGAACCACGTTCCCGGGTCTGACCCGCACCGCCGATGTGGTGCTCCCGCCCGTCTGCATCCCGACGACGACGACCACGGTGGCAACCACCACCACGACCGTCGCCACGACCACGACGACTGCGGCGACGACCACGACGACCGCGGCGACGACCACCACGACCGCCACGACCGCGCCGACCACCACGGCCCCCACGGCGCCGCCGACCACGTCGGCCACGGTCCCGCAGGTGAGCTCCACGACCGTCGCCCCGCCGAGCACCGTGCCAACGGTGATCGTGCCCGTCCCCGGCGGCGGGGGGGGCGGGAATCCCGTTCCCGGCGATTCCGGGCAGATCGCGTTCACGGGCTCTGACACCGGTCCGCTGATTGCCCTCTCGCTGCTCGCCATCGCCGGGGGCATGGGTGCCCTCACCTGGGCAGGGCGCCGACGGGCCCGGCTCGACGGCTGAGCCCCGGCCGACCCGTCGCCCCAGCCGGCTAGCTCGACGCGGTTGCCGTCCAGTTCAGCACCTGATCGACGGGGAGGGTGTTGACGACCCGGTCTGCGGGCACACCCATCTCGGCCGCCCGAACGCACCCGAAGGGCTGCCACGCCAACTGGGCCACGGAGTGGGCGTCGGAGTCGATGGCGAAGAGGCAGCCGGCGTCGAGCGCCATCTGCACCAGGCGGCGGGGCGGGTCGAGCCGCTCGGGTCGGCAGTTGATCTCGATGGCGGTGCCGTTGGCCGCCGCGGCAGCGAAGACCGCGCTGGCGTCGAAGCGCGACTCGGCCCGCTGACGGCCGGCGACGAGGCGTCCGGTGCAATGGCCGAGGATGTCGACGTGGGGGTTCGACACGGCGGCCACCATCCGCCGGGTCATCGCCTCCGGGTCTTCGGCGAGTCGTGAGTGCACGCTGGCCACGACCACGTCGCAGGCAGCCAGGGTCTCGTCGTCGTGGTCGAGACGGCCGTCGGCGAGGATGTCGACCTCGACGCCGGTGAGCACGCGGAACGGGGCCAGCTCGGCGTTGAGCCGTTGCACCACGGCTCGCTGGTGGCGGAGCCGATCTTCGCTGAGGCCGTGGGCCACGCGCAGACGGGGCGAATGGTCGGTGACCACCAGGTACTCGTGGCCGAGGGCTGTTGCGGCCCCCACCATGGACTCGAGGCTGTCGCCGCCGTCAGACCAGTCGGTGTGGAGATGACAATCTCCCCGGAGAGCCTGCCTGAGTTCCAGCGCATCGCCACTCAGCTCGGGGATGGGGAACAGGGCGTTGGCGCCCGAGTCGTTCTCGAGGTCGGGCGGTGTCGACGCCTCCAGACGAACCAGGTACTCGGGGGCCCGTCCGGCGAGCACATCGACCACGACCCCTGCGGTGCTGGCGCCGAGACCGGGCACATTCTTCAACATCCCGGCTTCGGCGGCCCGGCGCAGCAGCTCCGGCTCGATCGCCCGAACCGTGGCTGCGGCCTTGCGGAACGCCGCCGCCTTGAACGTGGGCGCACCGGTGCGCTCGAGGAGATACCCGATGCGTTCCAGCGTCTCGGCCGGATCCCGCTCAGCCGTCATGGGGCAACGATACCGAACGCCGGGCGGGCGGGCACTCCCCCGGCCCTCCGGCCTCAGCGGCCCTCACGCGCTCCGTTTGGCTCGGCTCGCCTTGGGGGTGATGGCCGGCTCGGATTCGAGGTCGGAGGCTTCCGTGCCGGAGTCGCCGTCGCCATCGCCCGCACGCCCCGGCCCCGGCCGAGCGCCGGCACCGGCGATGCTGGCCTCGAGCGCCGCCATGAGATCGAGCACCTTGGCTGCGGGCGCCGACTGTGGGGGCGCCACGATCTCCATGCCCGCGGCCTTCTGGTCGATGAGGGCCAGCACCTGCTCGCGGTACTCGTTGTGGTACTTCTCGGGCTCGAACTCGGCCGACAGGGCGTCGACGAGCTGACGGGCCATCGCCAACTCCTTGTCGGACACGGCGATCTCGTCTCCGGGGATGCCGCTCAGCTCCGAGACCGGGATGACCTCGTCGGCGTAGCGCATCATCTGCACGACCAGCACCCCCTCGACGACCCGGATGGCAACCAGGCTCTCCTTGTTGCGGATGACGACGCGGCCCAGCGCCGCCTTGCGCAGACCGTCCATGGCGGCCACGAGGAGCCGGTAGGCCTTGGCGCCCTGCTTGTCGGGTACCAGGTAGTAGGGATGGTCGAAGTAGATCGGGTCGATGGCGTCGAGATCGACGAACTCCTCGATCTCGATGGTCTCGGTCGACGTGGGCTTGATGGCGGTGAGCTCGGCGGGTTCGATGATGACGTACTGGCCCTTGGAGATCTCGTAGCCCTTGACGATCTGGTCGTTGGCGACTTCCTCGCCCGTGGCCTCCGAAACCCGGCGCATGCGGACGCGCGACGCGGTCCCGGCCTCGATCTGGTTGAACGACACGTCGCGGTTGACGGTGGCCGTGTTCATCTTGATGGGTACGCTCACCAGCCCGAAGCTGATCGAGCCGCTCCACACGGTGCTCGGCACCTGGGCACCTCCTGGTCGACTGTTCGGGATCGTCGGGACACGACGATCCTTCCCCCATTGTGCCCGCGTTCGGACTCGTTGGCGGCAGATTGCTGCGATTCCGGGCGACGGTGTCGGTGCCAGAACCGCCCATGCGCTGGCGAGCACCGCCGGTGGAGTAGCAAGGCGCCACGATGTCGGGCTGCCGGCACGGCGAGACGAGGATCCGGGGGACATGGCCGGACGGTCGAGGGTGGTCCTGCATCGGTGGAGGGTTGCGGTCGCCACCGCCACGGTCCGCAGCGATCTGAGCGACCCGCAACTGCGAACGTGCCTCACCGCGATCAACGACCTGTCGCGATCGTTCCTCGAGCTCGAGCGACTCGGTGTTCCCCCGAACTCCATCGTGCGACTGCGGACCGAGCAGGGGAGCGTTCACCGAATCGTCCTGCGGATCTACCACATCCAGGGCACGGAGTTCCTCCCGTCGGCGTACATCCTCGTGCAGTCGATCGTGACCCTCATCATCACGGCCCTGGTGTTCGCTCGGATCGAGCCGAGCTACGAAGCAGCGGTGTTGCTGGGCATGATCTCGTACTTCTTCATGTATCTGGTGAAGCTCCTGAAGCGCTCGACACGCCGTTCCGGCCCGACACCGAGACCAAGGACGACGTGAGCCTGTTCCTGCCCCGGGAGTTCACGGCCGGCCTCGACGCCGCAGGCGTGAGCGAGCACGTCCCCCCGGATGTGACCACGCCCCGTCAGCCGGCTGCGAGCGCCACTCAGCCGGCGGCGAGCGCCAAGAGGTCTCCGTGGGCGGCGATCCGGGCGATCACGTCGTCGGGTCCGAAGGCCAGGAGGCCGGCATCGGCCGCGACGAGCGCGTCGTCGATCTCGTCCCAGGAAACAGGGGTCGAGACCCGAGGCTCGGGCGTGGCCCGGAGTGAGTACACCGCAGCGGTGGTGTTGGTGAAGCCGTTCTGGTTCCAGTCGACGAGCACCCGTCCGGTGCGCAACTCCTTACGCTGCACGGCCACCACGAGATCGCGGTGGCGCTGGGCCAGCGTCTGGGCCACGGCCTGGGAGTAGGGCCGGGTGTCGTCGTAGGTCGAGGTTCCCGCCAGCGGCACGATCACGTGGAGACCCTTGGAGCCCGAGGTCTTCACCAGCGCCTGGTGCCCAGCGGCCTCGAGCAGGTCGCGCACCAGCAGCGCGACCCGGGCGGCGGTCAGGATGTCGGCCGGGGCGCCAGGGTCGAGATCGAACACCAGGCTCGTCGGATGGTCGAGCCGCTCGGCCTTGGCCAGCAACGGGTGGAGCTCCAGCGCAGCCAGGTTCGCCAACCACACCAGGGTCGCCAGGTCGTTGCACACGACATGGTTCACGACGCCCACGCGGCCGCTCGGGACGGCTGCGGTGCGCACCCAGTCGGGCGAGTGCGGCGGGCAGCGCTTCTCGTAGAAGTGGCCGGCATCCACGCCGTTCGGGTAGCGCACCAGGGTGAGCGGACGGTCAGCCAGGTGGGGAAGCAGAACCGGGGCGATCCGCACGTAGTAGTCGATCATCTGGCCCTTGGTGAAGCCCGTGCGCGGGTACAGCACCTTGGCGAGGTTCGACACCTCGAGCGTTCGGCCGTCGACGGCCACCTGGGTCCGGTCAGGGGAAGGCATGCCTGCGTGCCATCATCGCCCAGATGGGGAACGATCTGACGAGCAGCGGCGAAGACGCCGGCCTGGTGCCGGGGCCGCCGACGTTCCGGCCGATGCTCCCCACCGCCGCCCCGTCGCTCCCGACCGACGAATCCCGATACGCGTTCGAGGTCAAGTGGGACGGAGTCCGCGCCATCCTGACGGCGGCCGACGGCACCGTGCGCGCCATGAGCCGCAACGCTCGTGACATCAGCCCGGCCTACCCGGAGCTGGCCGTTCTGTCCGACGTGCTCGCCGGGCGGTCCTGCGTGCTCGATGTCGAGCTCGTGGCCTTCGACCCCGAGGGCCGACCCAGCTTCGAGACCCTGCAGCAACGGATGCACGTCCGCGAGGTACGGGCGGTTGCCCGCTTGGCCGTGACCGTCCCCGTGGTGGTCGTGATCTTCGACATGCTGTGGATCAGCGGCGATTCGCTCGTCGCCCGTCCCTACACCGAGCGCCGGGACGCCTTGGCGTCATTGGGTATGGGGACCGGGCCCACGTGGCGCGTGCCATCGGCCTCGATCGGTGCGGCCGAGCCCGTCCTGGCTGTCGTGCACGGCTCGGGGCTGGAGGGAGTGATCGCCAAACGCCTCGACGGTCGGTACGAACCTGGTGCTCGCTCGCGCTCGTGGTTGAAGGTCAAGTTCCAGCAGCGCCAGGAGTTCGTGGTCGGGGGGTTCACGGTGGGTGAGCGGGGCCGGGCCGGACGCATCGGCGCGCTCGTGCTGGGCGTGCACGATGATGTAGGGCGCCTGGTCTGCGCCGGCAAGGTGGGAACCGGGTTCACCGGGCGTGAGCTCGATCGCCTGGCTGGGATGCTGGTGCCGCTGGCTCGGTCAGACAGCCCGTTCTCGGCCGGCGACGTCCCCCGGGGTTCGCGGTTCGTCGAACCCCGCCTCGTGTGCGAGGTGCGTTTCGCCGGCTGGACGGCCTCCGGTGCGATCCGTCATCCCGCGTACCTCGGCCTGCGTGACGACAAGCATCCCGGCGACGTCGTCCGCGAGGCCGGGGGGCGGGGGCCGTCGGAGTGACTAGCGCCAGTGGTACTCGGCGGGGCGCTTCTCCATGAAGGCCTGACGGGCCTCGACCGAATCATCGAAGGTCATCAACCGTCGCGTGTACTCCTGCTCGGTCCGGTAGGCCTCCTTGAGCGGGAGATGCTCGACCCGGTTCATCGCTTCCTTCGCCAGGCGCAGAGCGATGGGGCTCTTGGCCGCGAGCTCGCGTGCGAGGGTGAGGGCCGTCGGCATGAGCTCGTCGCTCGACACCACCGCTCGGAGCGCTCCCAACCGGTACAGCTCGGCGGCGGAGATGAGCTCGCCGGTGAAGAACAGCTCGCGGGCCTTGTGCCGTCCCACGAGCAGCGAGAGGTGAGCGCTGGCGCCGAGGAGCCCCACGTTGATCTCGGTCGTCCCGAAACGAGCGTGCTCGGCCGCGATGATGATGTCGCAGCACGCGGCGAGCGCCAGCCCGCCGCCGATGGCCGGTCCGTTGACCGCCGCGATCACCGGGACAGCGCAATCGGTGATGGCCCACATGGCGTCGCGGGCCACCCGGCCCGAGTCGACGATCACCGTCGGTGCGACGTCGGCCGCGGGCGCCAGGCCCGACGACACCTCCTTGAGGTCGACTCCGGCGATGAATGCCCGGCTCCCCGCGCCCGTGAAGATCGCCACCCTCACGTCGCGACGGTCGTTGAACGACTCGAATGCCGTCCGCAGCTCGAGCATGGCCTGCATGGTGATCGCGTTGACGGGGGGACGGTCGATGGTGACGGTGGCGACGTGGTCGGTGACGTCGACATGGATCGATGGGCTCATGTCCCGAGGGTACCGAGCGGTGTCGGTACGTGCCTGCTCGTCTTTTTGGGGGAAAGACGGGGGATCGCCAGGTTTGGGGGAGGTTCGGGGTACCATTGGCGGTACGGAGCGCTCGGGGATCCCGTGAATCCCCATACAGCGCAATGCTGAACAAGGACTGACGACTGATGGACCTCCTTCCCCCCAGGGTCCGCACCACCGGCCGGGAACGCCTCCAGCCGGCGCCTCGCCGGTCGAGCCCCGGACGCCGCCGGGTCGCCGCCGGACTGATCGCCTTGGCATCGCTGTCGACGGCCGGGATGGTCCTCGGAGCTGTGGGCGCAACGGCTGGCGCTGGACACGGTGCTGCGCCGGCGGTGTGCACGCAGGGACAGGTCGTCTCGATCGACGTGTGGCGCGACCACGGCTGGAAATGGCCGCTCGTCGGCGATCAGCAATGGGGTGCCACCTCACGGACCCTGTCGCTTCCGGGCACGTTGGCGCCGGGCGTGTGGCGCGCCTGGGGCATCTCGTCGGTGCCGTTCGACTCCGACGGCGAGTCCGCTCAGCGTTGGGCGGTCGAGCTCGGGGGTCGGCGGTCGAGCTTCATGGCTGACGTCCCCGATGGCTCGATGTGGCTGGGCAGCTCGGCTGTCGCCGAGGACGATGGGGACCTGTGGTCGCGTCCGCCGTCGATCGACGCCGATCGCGGAGCCGATCTCGGCACCATCGCCGTCGTCGACGCGCAGTGGTACTTCACCATGGTGCACGTCGGCCACGCGTCGCCGGCCGGGTGGAACCCGGTCGATCCCCGCCAGGTGGTGCTCCAGTGCGAGGGCGCACCGCCGAGCGCATCCGGTCCGGCGCCATCCGGTCCGTACGCCTCGGGTCCCCACACCAGCGGTCCGGCTCCCTCGGGCCCGTATTCCTCGGGCCCGTCGGCTTCGGGTCCGTATTCCTCAGGACCGACCGCCTCGGGTCCTTCCACGACCGCTCCGAGCGGCTCGGGGACGGGTCCCGATTCGTCGGGTACCACCACGGCGCCGAGTGGCTCGGGGACGGGTCCCGGCACCCCGGGTACCACCACGATCACGGGCGAATCCACCACGACCACGACCGCGCTGAGCACGACCACGACCACGTTGCCCACGACCACGACCACGACCACGACCACGACCACGACCACGACGGCGCCGAGCACGACGACGACAGCGAGCACGACCACGACGGCGCCGAGCACGACCACGACACCCACGCCACCCACGGTGTTCAGGGCGCCCGAGAGCACGCCGAACCAGGCCGTGCCCGCCACCGGGGCGACGGGCCCCGCTCGGCCGCTGGTGCCGGGGGCGGGGGCCGAGACCCCGCCCAGCCCGGTCGTGGGACCGACACCAGGGTCGGGCTTGGCGTTCACGGGTACGCGAGCCTTCGGCGCCCTCGTGCTGGGCCTGTGGATCGCGGCAGCCGGCGCCCTGGCTCTGATGGCCGGAGACCGTCGAGCGCGCAACCAGTCGTAAGGTCGCTGCGGTGACACGACGACGATCCGGGTCGCTCAGCCCGGACCGGACGCTCCGGCCAGACGACGGCCACAGTCGTCAGGCGTTGCGCGCGCTGAGGGTCACGGGGAGCGCAGCCGGGCCGTTGGCCCAGAAGACGGGCACCTTGTGGCGCAGGTGACCCGGGGCCAGCGCAACATCGCCGACGATGTCGCAGAAGACTTCGAGCATCACGCGCGCCTCCAGGCGGGCCAGCGAGGCTCCGGGGCAGACGTGGGGGCCGCCACCGAAGGCGATGTGGGCCCGCGGGTCGGGCCGGTCGAGGCGGAACTCGTCGGGCTCGTCGAACACCGCCTCGTCGCGGTTGGCTGATGAGATCCCGAAGATCACCTTCTCGCCGGTCCGCAGCTGTACCCCGCGAATCTCCTTGTCGCGCATGCAGTTGCGCATCAGCATGTGCACCGGCGACTCGAGGCGGAGCGACTCCTCGACGGCGATGGCGATGAGCTCGGGTTCGTCCTGGAGGCGCCGGAACAGCACGGGGTCGGACGCCATCGTGTGGAGCAGGTTCCCGATGAGGTGACGGGTGGTCTCGTTGCCCGAGATCACGAGGAAGAACGCCTGGGTGCGCACTTCCACGTCGGTGAGGCGGTGCCCGTCGATCTCGGTGTTCACGAGCTTGGTGAGCAGGCAGTCGGGCGGGTCGCTCGCGCTTCGGCATTCGGCGATGCGGGCGTCGAGATACGCCGCGAACTCGGGATGACCACCCGTGAGACCCTCGCCGCGATCGGTGCGATTCTTGGTGGCGTAGGTGCCCTCGACGACCTCGTCGCTCCACGCCCTGAACTGCGCCCAGTCGCCGGGAGGGACGCCGATGAGATGGGCCACCACGATGATCGGCACCGGGGCGATCACCTCGCCCACGAGCTCAGCGCTGCCTCGCGCCACGACGGGAGCCAGACGCTCGACGCACAGGTCGCGAATGAACGGCTCCATGCGCCCGATCCGGTGGGCGGCGATCGCCGAGTTGATGATGCGGCGGACGTGGCCGTGGCGCGGTTCTGCTATTTCGGAAATGAGCTTCTCGTCCTCGGAGACGATCACTCCCGGCTCGCGAAACGACGACACGAAACCTTCCACGTCACGCGTCGCGCCGAGCACGTCGTCGTGGCGGGCCAGGTACAAGGCACCCGTCGCCGTTCGCGCCACCGGGCAGGTCTGACGGGCGACGGCGAAGTCACCGTACGGGATCTCCCCCTGGGCATCGAGGGGATTGAAGGTCGCCGGGTCGAGCATGGCCATCGCTGTCCTCCATCGTCGGAGCTGTCGGTGCGCCGGGGCTACCGTCTCCCCATGGCCTGGAGGTTGTCGCGTCGGGAGCGTCCGGGCAAGGAGGAGATTCATGCGAGGAGCATCACGGTGAGCACGAGCAGCTCGACGGGTGTCGAGCCGACGCCCACGCCTGACGTTCGTCTGTATCGGGGCCATCCCGTCCACGAGCTGATCGACGACCTGAAGACCGCCATGGTCTCCCGGGCGCTCGACGATCGCGAGATGACCCTGCAAAAGCAGAGCCGGGTCTTCTTCCAGATCTCGGGGGCCGGACACGAGGCGCTGCTGCTGGCTGTGGCCCGGTCGCTGCGCCCGTCGTACGACTGGTTCTTCCCCTACTACCGCGACCGCGCCTTGGTGCTGGGTCTGGGGGTGAGCCCGACCCAGATCCTGCTCCAGGCCGTCGGCTCGGCCGCCGATCCCGCTTCTGGCGGCCGGCAGATGCCGTGTCACTGGGGCGACGCCTCGCGCAACATCGTCACCCAGTCGTCGCCAACAGGCTCCCAGTGCATCCCGGCTGTGGGCTGCGCCGAAGCCTCGCGCTACATCGCACGTCGCAACCTTCCGGGTCTGCACGCCCACGGCGACGAGATCACGTACGTCTCCCTCGGCGAGGGCGCCACGTCGGAGGGCGAGTTCTGGGAGTCGTTGAACACGGCCTGTCGGCTCCACCTTCCCGTGCTGTACCTCGTGGCCGACAACGGTTGGGCGATCTCGGTGCGAGCGTCCGACCAGCAACCGGCGCCGGTGGCCGAGTTGGTACAAGGCTTCCGCGGCTTGGCCATCCACCGGGTCGACGGCCGCGACTACTTCCAGTCGCGGCGCGTCGGTGCCCGCGCCGTGGCCCGGGTGCGGGCCGGTGAAGGCCCCGGGCTCATCCACGCCATCACCACGCGGCCCTATTCGCACTCAGCAGCCGACACGCAGTCGAAGTACCGGGCGGCCGACGAGCTCCGTGACGAGACCGACCACGATCCGATCGAGGTCATGGTGCGCGAGCTCGTGCGACGAGGGTTGCTCGACGACGATCGCGTCGCCGCCATGCGCGAGGAAGCCAAGGCGATCGTCGCTCGAGCTGCCGACGAGGCCCTGGCCGCGGCGCGTCCCGACCCGGCCTCGATCCGCGAGCACATCTGGGTGATCCCTGCGATCCCTGAGATCCAGACCGCCGCCGCCGACGGCGAGGGTGCCGCCGCCGGGACGGGCGCCGTCGTGGCGATGGGCGAGGCGATCCGGCGCACGCTGAACGAGTTGATGGGCCTCGACGAACGGATCCGGGTCTTCGGCGAGGACGTCGCCGATGCTCCCCCCGACCTGCTGGACACGGTGGAGGGCAAGGGCGGTGTGTTCGGGACGACCCTGGGTCTCCAGCGGGCCTACGGCGAGGCCCGCTGCTTCAACACGCCGCTCTCGGAGGCCAACATCGTCGGTCGGGCCGTGGGCCAGGCGATCCGGGGCCTGCGGCCGTTCCCCGAGATCCAGTTCTTCGACTACATCTGGCCGGCGATGACCCAGATCAAGAGCGAGGCGGCGACCATCCGCTGGCGCTCCAACGGGAACTTCAGTTGTCCCATGGTGTTGCGGGTTCCCATCGGCGGGTATCTCACCGGCGGCTCCATCTGGCACTCGCAGTGCGGGGAGTCGATCTTCACCCACATCCCCGGCCTCATCGTCATGTTCCCCTCGCGCGCCCGCGACGCCGCCGGGATGTTGCGGGCCGCCCACCGTTGTCAGGATCCGGTGCTGTTCCTCGAGCACAAGCACCTCCTACGTCAGCCCTACTCCCGCGACCCGTTTCCCGGTCCCGACTTCGTGATTCCTGTGGGACGGGGCGCCTACGTGCAACGCGGTCGAGCGCTCACGATCATCACCTACGGCGCCACGGTCGAGAAGTCGCGTCGGGCCGCCGCGCAGCTCAGCGACGAAGGCGTGCGCGGAGGCATCGAGATCGTCGACCTGCGCACGCTGGCCCCGTGGGACCACGACATGGTGGCCGAGTCGATTCGCAACACCGGCAAGGCGCTCGTGGTGCATGAGGACACGCTCACGTGTGGGTTCGGGGCCGAGGTGGCCGCCTGGATCGCCGAGCACTGCTTCGGTGACCTCGACGGCCCAGTCCGGCGCGTGGGCGCAGCCGACACCCCCGTCGCTTACGAGCCGAGCCTCGAGAACGCCATTCTCCCGCAGGTGGCCGACATTGCTGCGGCGGCCCGCGACCTCCTCGCCTGGTGACCACCGACGTCTCGCTCGACGACGTGGAGCGAGCGGCTGCGGTGTTGGCCGGTGTCGCCCATCACACGCCGGTCGTCACCTCGCGCACGCTGAACGAGAGCGTCGGGGCCATGGTGTTCCTGAAGTGCGAGAACCTCCAACGCATGGGCGCCTTCAAGTTCCGGGGTGCGTACAACGCAGTGTCGGCCGTGGCCGCCGCCGGACGGTCGCCGGGCGTCGTCGCGTTCTCGTCGGGGAATCACGCCCAGGCCGTGGCCCTCGCCGCTCGACTCCACGGCCTCCCGGCGATCATCGTGATGCCGTCACAAGCCCCCACGGCGAAGTTGGCGGCCACGCGGGGTTACGGAGCCGACGTCGTCACCTACGACCTGTCTACCGGCGATCGTGAAGCCATCGCCGCCGATGTGGTGGCCCGCACCGGGTACGCGCTCGTGCCGCCCTTCGACGATCCCGCGGTGATCGCAGGGCAGGGCACCGCGGCCATGGAGTTGCTCGACGAAGTGGCGGCGCTCGACGTGGTGGTGGCCCCGGTCGGCGGTGGCGGACTCCTTGCCGGGACGGCCGTGGCGGTGCGGGGCCGGCTCGGTGACGGGCCGGGCCGAGCTCGTCTCGTGGGCGTCGAGCCCGAGGCGGGCGACGACGGTCGCCAGTCGCTCCTCGCCGGTCGCCGGATCGTGCTCGACGCTGTCCCTGACACCATCGCTGACGGCCAGCAGACCACCGCCCTCGGGCACCTCCCGTTCGCGATCATGCGTCGGGCCGGGGTCGAGATCGTCACCGTCGACGACGATGAGATCGTCAGGGCCATGGTGTTCCTGTTCGAGCGCACGAAGCTCGTGGTGGAGCCGAGTGGCGCGACCGGGGTCGCGGCGTTGCTGGCGGGGCGCGTCCCCGATCTGGCCGGGCGCCGGGTGGGGGTGATCGTGAGTGGGGGCAACGTCGATGCCGAGCGCTTCGGTCGGCTCGTCGCCCGGGTTCGGGGTGGATGAACCGTACGTGTGCGAAAGGTGACGCGCCTCGGCGATCTGGCCGACGGGTGCGTCTCTGCGAGCCG
This sequence comes from Actinomycetes bacterium, assembly GCA_031362415.1. GTDB lineage: Bacteria > Actinomycetota > Acidimicrobiia > IMCC26256 > VFJJ01 > VFJJ01. The sequence continues at coordinate 13,861 of JANLSK010000250.1, forward strand.
GATCGTGCCGCTGCCGCTCGGTTGATCGTCGTGGGGGTTCTCAGGACCCGTCGAACCAGTCCCACTGCCACGGGGTGATCGTCTCGAACGGCCCGGCGAAGCGGGAGCGGACGGGGCGCTCGCCCGGGTAGCGATCGTCCCGGGCGAGGAGGGCCAGGCGCTCGGTGACCGCGACCGGGTCGTCGTCGAGGTAGGCCACGGTGATGCGGGCGTCGAGGGGCATCGGCTGGCGCCCGGTCACCGCCGCGTGCCGGGCGAAGGTCCACACGCCGGCGACGCCGGGAAGCTCGAGCACCCGGCGGTGATGGCCTTCCTCCCACGCCAGGAAGGGCTCGAGCAGAGGACGATCGAGCACCTCCTGCACGTCGACGAACACGCCCCGCGTGGGCCGCCAGGGCACGGCCTCGGCCGAGATGCGGACGCGGGGGGAGGCGTGGGCGTGGAGCCGCATGAGGGCGCCGTTCAGGTGAGAGGTGCGGTGATGATGCCAGCGGCCCTTGGCGTGGAGCTCGCCACCGAGGTGCGTGAACTCGTCGAGCGTGCGCTGCACCGGCTCGGTCATGAGGTACAGGGTCACGTAGTGGATCGGATCGAGCAGGCCGTCGGAGGCCAGCCGGGCGGCCCGGCAGCGAGGGGACGAGACCCAACGCTGACCATGCGCCACACCGGGGATGGGGAACTGCTCAGGCATGTGGTCGAGCTGATGCCACTCGTTGTACGAGCGGTGCTCGCCGTCGTGGATCTCGGTGAACGAGAAGAAGCCACATCGCACCTTGTTCATGGTGCGCACGCTATTCGCACCGCCGATGTGCGGGGAGCTCGCCGAGCGAGCAGACTCTCCTCTCCCACGGTCCGCACCGGGCCCACTGTCGCCGTGACACGGCGAGGGTCGTACGAGGTCGACGTGGAGCGCCTGTCCCGAACCGGTTGGCCGGTCCGTGTCTTCTAGGAGTTCCGCCCATGAACCCGTCCAGCCCGGTGTCCTTTCGCGGCCGCATCCTCGTGCTCGGTTGCGGGTCGGTGTCGCAGTGCACCCTGCCCCTGCTGCTCGACGAGCTCGACGTCGCGCCCAAGCAGGTGACCGTGATGGACATGGTCGACAATCGCAAGCGGGTGCGTGAGGTCCTCAAGCGCGGCGTCAAGTACGTGGTCGACCAGATCACGAGGGAGAACCTCGACGAGACGCTCTCGCGCCACCTCCGGGCCGGTGATCTGCTCGTCGACCTGGCCTGGAACATCGACAACCCCACGATTCTCCAGTGGTGCCACGACAAGGGGGTGATGTACCTGAACACGTCGGTCGAGGTGTGGGACCCCTACGCCGGCGCAGCTCACGTCAACCCGCTCGACCGCACCCTCTACGTGCGCCACATGGACATTCGGGGCACGATCGCCCGGTGGGACGGTGGTGGTCGGCGGGGCGCCACCGCGGTCGTTGAGCACGGCGCCAATCCCGGGCTGGTCTCGCACTTCACCAAGGAGGCACTGGTCGACATCTCCGATCGTCTGCTCGGTGAGAATCGGGCCAAGGGCAAGCGCCGCAAGGCGATCGAGGCCGCACGCGAGGTGTCCGACTTCGCGTCACTGGCCCGGCACCTCGGCGTGAAGGTGATCCACATCGCCGAGCGCGACACCCAGATCACCAATGTTCCCAAGCGAGTCAACGAGTTCGTGAACACGTGGTCGGTTGAGGGCTTCTACGAAGAAGGCGTCGCGCCGGCCGAGCTCGGGTGGGGCACCCACGAGAAGTGGCTCCCACCCAACGCGTACGTGCACCAAGGCAAGCCCGGCAACCAGATCTGCATGGCGCAGCCGGGGATGAAGACGTGGGTGCGGTCGTGGGTCCCCTGCGGCGAGATCACGGGGATGGTCATCCGCCACGGCGAGGCGTTCACGATGTCGGAGCACCTCACCGTGTGGGACGGTGACCGCCCGCTCTACCGCCCGACGGTGCACTACGCGTACTGCCCGTCGGAGGTCGCGGTGAGCAGCGTGCACGAGCTCGAGATGCGCCAGTGGGTGATCCAGCCCGAGCAGCGGATCCTCAACGACGAGATCGTGAGCGGCCGCGACGAGCTCGGTGTGCTGCTCATGGGCCACGACTTCAAGGCCTGGTGGACGGGCTCCCTGCTGTCGATCGAAGAGGCGCGAGCCGTGATCCCGTCGCAGAACGCGACGACCCTCCAGGTCGCGGGTTCGATCGTGGCGGCCATCCGGTGGATGATCGTCAACCCCGACATGGGTTTTCGGGTGCCCGACGAGTTGCCCTACGACGAGATCCTGGGTGTGGCCAAGCGCTACCTGGGTACGTGGTGGAGCGGCGCCGCCGACTGGGACCCTGTCTCGAGCCGCCAGGACGTGTTCGCAGGCTGGAACGCCCGCGACCTCGATCGCACCGACCCCTGGCAGTTTAAGAACTTCATCGCCTGAGCGCCTGTGCGCCCCGTGCGCCCAGCGCAGCGCAGGAATGCGGGTTCGCTGGTCGATCAGACGCCCGATCAGACGCCGGAGCTGGTGCGGCGGATGAGCAGGGCCAGCGCAGCCATGGTGACGGCGACGCCGAGGAGCTGCCGGGCGTTCACCCGCTCGCCCACGAGCATCGCGGCCGCAGCCAGTGCCACCACAGGAATTCCGAGGCTGAGCTGCGACTGGCGAGACACGGGGAGGTAGTGCACGGCCCAGGTGTTGAGGAGATGGCCTGCTGCGCCAGGCAGGAGCACGATGGCGACGCACCACGCCCAGTCGGCTGAGGTCATCGACCCCACGTCGTCGCTGACGACCAAGGCGATCGGCGTGAGCACCACGGCTGCGACGGTGACGACACCGGCCATGAACTCGAACGGGTTGAGCTCGAGACGGGCCCGCTTGATCATGAGGAAGTAGCCAGCCCAGATGAACAGGGCGACGAAGGCCAGCAGGTCGCCGCTGGGGCTCCACTGCGGTCCACCCGAGCCTCCGACGATCACGATGGCCACCCCGCACAGGGCGCCGATACCCAGTACCACGTCGAAGCGGGACACCCGCTCACCCAGCCAGCGCCACGCTGCGAACATGACGAGCACAGGGTTCAGCGCCCCGATCATCGTGGCGTTGGTGATGCCCGTCCGGTGGATTGCAGTGAAGAACACGGCGATCTGGGTTCCGAACATCACGCCGCTCAGCGCACTGTGGCGGAACACCCGCCACGAGAGGCGCCCGCCGGTTGCGTAGAGCAGCGAGATCATGACGACCGAGCCCAGCACCGAACGCCAGAACGCCAGCGTGAGGCCGGAGACGCCCACCTTCTTGTTGAAGGCGTTGCCGACACCCCAGCAGACCACGGCGCCACAGGCTGCGATCGTGGCCAGTCGCGTGCGCGTCATCCTGGTCGGCGCGCTGGCGGCGTCGGTTGCTGTCACCGTCAATGACCGAACGAGATGTCAAGGTGATCGGCGGCCCCGCCGTCGGTGCCCGTCGCCCCGTCGCCTCCGTTGCCGCCGTTTCCTCCGTTGCCTCCGTGGACGGTGGATCGCAGGGGGATCTCGCGCAGCTTCAGCGCCACGAGAACGGTGATGATGGCGACGGGCACCGTGGCCACGAACACCAGGTGGATCGAGCGTGAGAGCGTCTCGATGGCGCCTTCACGAACCGCTGGATCGAGGGCGCGGATGCGCTCGGGAGACGTGAACAGGTCGTCGGGGTCGAGCGACGATGCGCCCGGGACCAGGCGCACGAAGTAATGGGCGACGCGATCGTTGAAGAGCGCGCCGAGACCGGCGAGGCCGAACACGCCGCCCAACGAGCGGAAGAAGTTTCCGGCCGATGTGACCACCCCGAGGTCTCGGTAGTCGCACGCGTTCTGGCTGGCGATGACGACGATGGAGAAGACCAGGCCGATCCCGATCCCGAGGAGGATCATGGCCGTGAAGATCACGGCCCGCGGCGTGTCCCGATCGATGGTCGCGAGGATGACCGTGCCGACGAGCGCGAACAGCGATCCCACGATCGGAAAGATGCGGTAGCGCCCGAGCCGGCTCAGGAGACGGCCGGCGACGAACGAGCCGATCATCACTCCCACCATCAACGGGATCATGAGAAACCCCGATCGGGTGGCCGTGGCCCCGTCGACCACCTGGAAGAACAGCGGGAGGTACAAGAACGCGGCGAACATCACGATCCCGAGCAACGCCATGACGATCGAGGTGACGGTGACGATGTCGTTGCGGAAGATCCGAAGGGGGAGCAGGGGATCGGCGGCTCGTCGTTCCTGCACCACGAACAGGGCCGTGAGCGCGATGCCGCCGGCGGCCATGGCGAGGATCGTGGGCGATCCCCACGCGTACTCCCGACCACCCCAGAGGCCCGTGAGCACCAGCAGCGACACGGCCCCGACGACGAGCGCGGCGCCGATGTAGTCGACCTTGGCCTCGGTCGTGTGCACCGGGAGGCGCAACACGGCGACGATGAGCACCACGGCCCCGATGCCGAGTGGGACGTTGCACAAGAAGGCCCAGCGCCAGCTCAGGTGGTCGGTGAAGAGCCCGCCGATCGCCGGACCGGCAACGCTCGACAGGGCGAACGAGCCCACCAGGTAGCCCTGGTATCGCCCCCGCTCCCGGGGAGACACGATCTCGGCCATGATGGCCATCGAGAGGGCGAAGATCCCCCCGCCGCCGAGACCCTGGACGGCTCGGGCCCCGATCAGCTGGGTCATGGTCTGGGCGATCCCCGACAGCAACGACCCGATGATGAACAGCACCACGGATACGACGAAGAGCTTCTTGCGCCCGTAGAGGTCGCCGATCTTGCCGAACAGGGGTGTGGCTGCGGTCGACGTGAGCAGGTAGCCGCTCGACACCCACGAGATCTTCGAGAGCCCACCGAGGTCTCCCACGATCGTGGGCAACGCCGTGTTGACGATCGTGCTGTCGAGGGAGGCGAGGAACATCCCGGTGAGCAGCCCGGTGAAGCACAGCAACACCTGGCGGTGCGTGAGTCCCGCGCTGTTGAGCACCTCGCCCGTGGCGGAAGTCGCGCTGGTGGGCTCCGGGGCCTCGGCAGCGGCGTGCTTCATGGTCGATCGCCGTATCGGAGCATGGCCTCGTTGAACCGGGCCAGCGAACGTGCGAGCTCCTGGCGCTCCTTGTCGGACCAGTCGACCAGGATCTCGCCCAGGCGGGCGCGGGCGCTCTCCCGAAGGCGCTCCAGGGCACGCCGCCCGTCGGCCGAGGACTCGACAACTGCCGCCCTCCCGTCGGTGGGGTCGGCGCGGCGGAGCACGAGCCCTTGATCCTCGATCGTGCGCACCTGCCGACTCACGGTAGAGAGGTCGACGCCCAGCAGCGTTGCGAGGTCGGAGAGGCGCAGCGGTCCGTGATCGTGGATGCGGGCCAACGCCATGTAGCCGGCCCGATCGATTCGAGCGTCGAGACCGGCACGCATGATCACCTTCTCGTGTGCCCGCGACGATGCGATGGCGCGGGCCACGGCGCCCAGCGCCCGGTCGATGGCCAGGACGGGGTCGTCGTCGGCCAGCGCAGTAGATGTCGACGGGTCGGGCTTCCGGGCCGGGCTCACCCGGTCACACTAGCAAGATGCTTGCAGCAAGCAACGAACTTCGGTGGGGCGGGTCGACGTGCGGGCGGGCGGTGCTGGAGACTGCCATGGTGACCGACCCCATGCGGGCGTGGACCTTCCCGATCGAAGACCACGTGCTGGCGCGGGTCGTGGTGGTGTCGCCCCACCTCGATGACGCCGTGCTCGGATGCGCGCAGCTCATGGCCCGCCACGCCGGTGCGACCGTCATCACGGTCACGGCGCGTACGCCAGCGGCGTACCCGGATCCGCTGAGTGACTGGGATCGTGCCGGGGGCTTCGCGACGGGCGACGATGTGATGGCCGTTCGCCGGGCGGAGGATGTCGCGGCTCTGGCCGAGTTGGGTGCCACCCCGGTCTGGCTCGAGTTCGACCAGCACGTGTACCGCGATGGGCTACCCCACCCGCCGGGGGAGGTCGCCGACGCGCTCGAGACTGCCATCGTGGCGGCCGAGCCGACCGCCGTGCTGGTGCCGTTCGGGCTGGGCAATCCCGACCACGTGATGACGCACGACGCGGCGCGCCTCGTGTACGAGCGTCATCGTGAGGAATGGGTTTGGTTCTGCTACGAGGACGGGGGCTACAAGCACATCCCGGGAATGCTGGCGTGGCGGATCGCCCAGCTCTTCCGGGCCGGCATCTGGCCCACACCGGCGGTGATCCCCGTCGATCCGGGGACCGAGCGCAAGCGGGCGGCGATCGCCTGCTATCGGACGCAACGACCGCCGCTCGATGCCGACCACGGCCTCAGCGCTCGGCTCGATGCCGCGATCCCCGAGCAGTACTGGTGTCTGGCCGCCCCACCACAGGGCTGGGAACGTCTGGCCGACTGAGCTACGACTCCGGCGGGCTCTCAGCGGCCGGTGTTTGTTCGGGCGCCGGGACGGCTGCCGAGGAGCGCAGCACCACACGTGACCGTTCGGGATGGTCGAAGTCGAGATCGAGGTCGAACTCGGCGTCGGGGTCGTAGGGCTCGCCCGGGGAGTCGACGACGATGGCGACGGTGTGGTCCTTGGGCCCCTCGATGGCATCGCGCAAGCCGAGCATCGCAGCGGCGAGAACCTGCCCTCCGGCCGACCGGGCGATGCGCGGCCGGGGCCGTGGACCAGGGTCTCCGGCGTCGTCTCCGGTGTTGCCTGTGTTGCCGGGGTCTCCGGGGTCTCCAAGGTCTCCGGCGTCGGGCTCGTCCGGCGCAGCGGACGTCGGGATCTGGGGCACGGGCCCCACGGTATCCCAGCCGTGACGAGCCCGGACCGGCGGGGTCCGCGTTCTTGTCACATGGCCGTGTCATCCTCGGGCGGTGCGGATCCTCCACACCTCCGACTGGCATCTCGGGCGCCCGTTCCATGGCGCATCGCGGGCCGACGAGCAATCGGCCATGATCGAGGCCATCGTCGAGCTCGTTCGGGAGGCCGAGGTCGATCTCGTGCTCATCGCCGGCGATCTGTACGACCGGGCCATCCCCAACGCCGACTCGGTCATGCTGTTCGACGATGCGCTGAGCTCGCTGCGCGGCGCCGGGGCTCGCATCGTCGCCATCGCCGGAAACCACGACTCGGGCGTGCGCGTGGGTTGGGGCGAGCGCGTCATGGCCCCCGCAGGTGTGGTCGTGCGGGGTGATCCGGCCCGGGGCCTGGAGCCGATTCAGATCCCGTCCGACGACGGCGGAGGCCCTGTCGTCGTGCACGCCGTGCCCTACCTCGAGCCCATGGTGGCGCGGCGGCTCTTCCCAGCAGAGGAGCCGGCCGTCGAGCGAGACGGTCACGGGTCAGGGGTCGGCGGTACGGCGATCGGCGGCCCGATCTCGCACGACGAGGGCTCGCTCGACGACGATCCGTTCCTCGGGCGGCTCTTCGACGACGAGGGTCGGCCCACGCCGGTGACCCGCTCGACGCGACCGAGCTTCGGGGGCGAGCCCGTCGGCGCGCTTGTCACCCACGAGTCCGTCCTCCGCCGGATGCTTCACGGCTCGATGGCACAGGCCGCATCGATCCCGGCGCAGCGGTCGATCGTGGTGGCCCACGCGTTCGTCGCGGGGGCCCACCCGAGCGACTCCGAACGCGAGCTGGCGGTCGGGGGAGCCGACCGGGTGTCGTTGCGGTGCTTCGACGGGTTCGGGTACGCCGCTCTCGGGCATCTCCACCGCTCGCAGGTGCTGGGAGACGGTCGGGTGCGCTACAGCGGCTCACCCCTGGCGTACTCCTTCTCCGAGTCCGAGGACAAGGGCTGCTGGATCGTCGACCTCCCGGTCTCCGGGCCGATCTCGGCCGAGTTCGCCGCACTGGGTGTGGGGCATGCGGTGCGAACCATCGAGGGGAGCTTCGACGCGCTGCTCTCCGATCCCGCGCTCAGCTCAGCGCACGACGCTTGGGTGCGCATCCTGCTGACCGACCCGATCGTGCCGGCGGGGGCGATGGCCGGGCTGCAACGGCGGTTCTCCCGGGCGGTCCTGCTCGAGCACCGTCCTCTGGGTGGCCGACCCGTCGACCGCGGTGCGATCGCCGAACGGATCCGGGGCCGTTCCGATCACGAGCTCGTCGAGGCGTTCCTGGCCGAGACGCTCGGATCCGAGCCTTCCGAGGACGACCGTCTGGCTGTCAAGCACGCCATCGCTCGCACGGAGCGCGACCCGTGCGCCCCCTGAAGCTCGAGATCGAGGCCTTCGGGCCCTATCCGGGGGCGGAGGTCGTCGATTTCGGACCGCTTCACGGCTCGGGGATCTTCCTGATCCACGGACGAACCGGTGCGGGCAAGACGTCCTTGCTCGATGCGCTGTGCTTCGCCCTGTACGGCGAGGTACCTGGCGCTCGGGCCGGGCTCACCCGACTGCGCTCCGACCATGCCGCTGCCGGGGCCGTCCCCAGAGTGGCGTTGGAGTTCGAGGTCGACGGACGAGTGGCGCGCGTCGAGCGCACCGCGGCGCACGACCGGCCGGGTCGGACGGCCCCGGTCTCGGCCAGCGCGGCGTTCTTCCGGCGCGACGGCGAGAGTTGGCGTCCGATCGCGTCGAAGGTCAAGGAGGTCGATCGGATCGTTCGCGATCTCCTGGGCCTCGAGGTGAACCAGTTCCAGCAGGTCGTGCTGTTGCCGCAGGGCTTGTTCCACCGGGCGCTGCAAGCCGATGCCGGAGCTCGCGAGGAGCTGCTTCGGTCCCTGTTCCAGTCGGAGCGGTTCAAGCTCTACGCCGAACGGCTCGATCTCGATGCCCGCACGGTCGAGGCCGAGGTGGTGGCGCTTCAGCAGGCGATCGGAGCCATCGAGGCCCGCGTGGCCGAGGAGTGGGCCCGGCTGGCGGTCGATCTGGCCCCGGCCGACTGTCCGGCCGGCGCCACCGATCTCGCGCCTCCCGCCGAGTGCGCAGGTGTCACCGAGATCGCGGTGGCGCTCGATGCCGTGGTCGGCGATCTCGAGACGAGCCAGCGCGTGGCCGAGAGCCACTGGCGCGAACGCGCCGCCGAGGTGGTGACGGCGATCGAGGGTGCCGACCGGTGGGACCGCCACGCCCGTGCATCGGCTACCTGGGCCCAGCTGAACCGGGAGGCTGCCGACATCGAGGGGTTGCGCGTGGCGTGGCAGCGAGCGGTCGCCGCCGAGCCTGTGCGGGCCGTCGGGGCGCGTATCCGGGAGGGCCGGACCAACCACGAGATGGCGCGTGCTGGCCACGCTGCGCTCTCCAAACATCTGGGGGCATTGGTCGCCCGATGGTCGGTCGACGGCCTGGCCGGCCCCCTGGGGCTCCAGCACGCCGGCGACGGGACCACCGAGGCCTTGGTCCGCGAGCTCGAAGCCCACGGGCAGCGGCTCGCCCGGGCCCGGACCGACCTCGACGTCGCCCGGCGATCGGTCCTGGAGGCCGATCTCGCGGCGGGTGCTGGCGACAGGCTCGACGACCAGGTCCACGACGCCCGTCGCGACATCACCGAGAGCACGGGTCGGTTGTTGGAGATCGAGGGGCAGCTCAGCCGGGCCCGAGCCCTGGCAGGCACGCTCCCGCAGCGCCAGCGCGAGCTGGCCGACTGCGAAGCGAGGCGGGATGCGACCGAGGAGCTGTCCCGGCTGCGCTCGGAGCTCGAAGGGTGCTCCGAAACCGTTGCCGTCACGAGCGAACGGGCGCGCCGGGCCCGGCACGATCACGACGAGCTGGTTGAACGCCGTTTCGCCGATCTCGCTGCGGAGCTCGCCGCCGACCTTCGGCCCGGGCAGGCCTGCCCGGTGTGCGGAGCGGTGTGCGGATCGCCCGGGCCGGTGGCCCCGCTCTCGAGCCTGGCGGACGAGAGTCCGGCATCGTCGAGCGTGGCGGCCCCGGAACTGGCGGCCGAAAGCCCCGTGTCGGAACCGGCTTCCGAGGCCCGGGCACCGAGTGATCGGGCTGGGGTCCACGCCGCCCGGCAGCGAGCCGACGAGCTCGACGCTCGGATGCGAGCGCTCCTCGTGGAGATGGCCGAGCTCCAGACCCGCGAGCTTCGCCTGGTTTTCGACGCAGGCGATCCCGCGACGCTCGATTCGGCGTTGGCAACAGCCGCCTCGCTCCTCGCCGAGGCCCGCTCGGCGCACGAACAGGTCGAACCGCTCGAGGCCGAACGTGACCAGGTGAGCGCACGCAGCGATCGCGCTCAACTCGGTGTCGCCGGGCTGCAGCAGCAGGCTGCGACAGCGCGAGCGCAGCGGGTCGAGTTGCTGCGCCAGGCCGACCGGCTCGTCACCGACGTGGTGGAGCTGCTCGGCCTCGACTCGGGATCCGGCGCCGACGGGCTGGGGGAAGGCACGGTCGGCGCCGATCTCGGGAGTCTCATCGCAGCCGTCGAGGCTGCCCGACGTTCGACCATCGAGGTCCTCGAAGCAGCATCCGAGTTCGTTGGTCACGACCGTCGCCTCATCGCTCTCGAGGGCGAGTGCTCGATCCGAGAACGGTCGGCCGTCGAACTGGCGCAGGGGAGGGGTTTCGACACGCTCGCCGAGGCCGAGGCCGCGCTGGTCGCCATCGAGCTCCAGCAGCAGTGGTCGGAGGCGATCAGCGCGCACGACGCTGCATTCACGAGCACCCGTGCGGCGCTCGCCGAGCTCGAAGGTGTCGGCGTCCCGGCATCGCGACCCGACCCGGGTTCGATCGAGGGATCGGAGCTCGCGGCTCGGGCCCAGCGCGATCGTGTGGGTCGGCTCCTCGACCGGGCCCGAGTCGCGGCCGACGTCGTTCGCTCCAGAGTCGCCGAGCACCGGGCCCACTCAGGCGATGTGGGGCCTCGCCGCGAGCAGGCAACGCGGGTCAGGCTGCTGGCCGAGGCGTGCAAGGGCGCCGGTCCCAATCGCACGTCCCTGGAGCGATGGGTGCTCGCCGCGTTCCTCGACGAGATCTGCGTGCAGGCGAGCATCCGATTGCGGACGATGACCGACGGTCGGTACACGCTGTGCCTCGACGCCTCGCGGGTCCGGGGCAATGCCAAGTCGGGCCTGGGGATCCGGGTCGACGACGCGCACACGGGCGAGGAGCGGGATGTGCAGAGCTTGTCGGGGGGCGAGACCTTCCTGGCCTCGCTGGCGTTGGCGTTGGGGCTGGCCGACGTGGTGCGCTCGCACGCCGGAGGGATACGTCTCGACACGCTCTTCATCGACGAGGGGTTCGGATCGCTCGACCCGGAAGCGCTCGATCTGGCAATGGCGCAGCTCGACGTCCTCCGCGACGGCGGTCGCCTCGTGGGTGTGATCAGCCACGTCCCGGCGTTGCGTGAGCGCATCGGGGTCGGTATCGAGGTCGTTCGCGCCACCCTGGGCTCGACCGTCCGCGTCGGCGCGTTGTCTTCGGCCTGAACCGGCCCCGCACTCTCACGCCGAGTCCCACGCCGACCCGGCCCAGCCCGGCGGCAGGAGCGGCGCCCACCGGCCGACGCCCGACCGCCGCAGCCGATGCTCAGCGCTCCTTGCGGACCAGCCAGCGGTAGCGGTCGGCCTTGGCGAAGGCGGCGTCGCCGGCGAGCACCCCCACCGACGTCGTGTAGGTCGGATAGACGTGCACCAGATTCGCCAGGTCTCCCATGTCGGCGCCCAGCGAGATGGCCAGGGCCAACTCGTGGATCGTCTCGCCAGCGGCCGTCGCGAGTACGTGCGCTCCCACGAGCCGTCCCTTGTGCGTGATGATCACGACACCACCGACGGCGCTGCGGTCGGCCCGGGCCCGATCGGAGTGCCCGAGATCGTGATGCCAGACCTCCACGTCGTCGGCACCGTGGCGGGCCACGGCTTCCTCGAAGGTCAGCCCCACGTGGGCGAGCTCGGGATCGGTGAAGGTGCACCAGGGGACGAGCGCGTCGGCCTTGCCCTTGCCGGGGAAGAACATCGTGCGCAGAGCCCTGACCGCTTCGTAGGCCGCCGAGTGCGTGAACCGGTGTCGGCCGGCGACGTCGCCACACGCGAAGATCGACGGGACCGAGGTGCGCAAGTAGTCGTCGACGTCGATTCCTCGGACGCCCGTCGTCACGTTCATCTCGGCCAGCCCGAGGCCCGCAATGTTCGGCGTCCGGCCCGTGGCGACCAGGAGATCGTCAGCTGTCCAGGATCGGGGCTGTCCGCCCTCGCTCCCGTGCAGCACCTTGGTGCCGTCGACGATGGTGACCCGTTCGGTGACCACGTCGGTGCAGACCTCGATCCCTTCGGCCCGGAGCACGCCCGTGAGCTGATCGACGAGTCGAGGTTCGTCGCGGGGCAGGAGCCGGTGTGGCTTCTGCAGCAGGGACACGGCGATGCCCAGTCGGTGACAGCCCTGGGCCATCTCGACGGCGATCGGCCCGCCACCGACGATCACGAGGCTGGCTGGGGGCTCGTCGAGCTCGAACAGGTTCTCGCTCGTGAGGTAGCCGACCTCGGCGAGCCCTTCGATCGCCGGAACCTCGGGCCGACTGCCCGTGGCGATCAGGATGAATCGGGTCTCGATCGCCCGGTCGCCGATGACCACCGTGTGGGCACCGGCGATCCGAGCATCGCCGAGCACGATGTCGACGCCCAGGGCCCGGTACTTCTCGGGACTGTCGTCGGTGTCGGCGATCTGATGTTGTACGTCCCTGATCTTCTCCCACACGGCGGCCCGATCGATCGTGGGCTCGACCGAAGCGATCCCGAAGCGGTCGGCCGTCCGGAAGTGCTGCGCCACCTTGCCTGCCGCCAGCAGAGCCTTCGACGGCACACATCCCGTCCACAGACAGTCACCACCCACGCGGTGGCGCTCGACGACGGCCACCCTCACACCGAGGCGTGCCGCGAATTGGGCGCCGATGAGCCCGGCCGAGCCCATCCCGATGATGACGACGTCGTAGCGCTGGGTCATCTCCTGCTCCTTCGTGCACTGCCCCTCGGGCGGCTCACGCTATTCGTCATGGTCCGCGTCTTGGGCGAAGGCCGACCGTGTGAGCCTTTGCCAGCCGGTGGTTCGGGAGGGCCCCGACCGGAATCCCTAGGGGCGCAAGGTCCTGCCGACTGGGTCAATCCCGGGGCTGGCGAAGCCTTGGGAATCCGCTCGATCCTGGCATCGGCAGTCGGAAACCGAGGCCCTGATTGCCATTCCCGATGGGCTCTCAGACGCAGCGAGGTCGAATTCGGGGCCGAAACCCCGATTTTTTCGGGATTTCCGCCTCTGAGGGCCCCGAAATGCTTGACCTTCTTGTCGATTCGCGGTCAACTTCTCCCGTTGGATCACATTCGCGTGATTTCATCCATGGAACTCGCGGATCCAACGGTGGCCCACGCGGTGGGCCACCCCCGAGAGGGACCATCAACCTATGGAGGTAGCGGTGACCAAGGCTGAGCTCGTGGACCTCGTCCACCAGCATTCTGGAGTGGGATCGAAGGCCGACGCGGAGAAGGTTCTCGACGCACTTCGTGACGTCGTCCAGGCCAAGCTGGCCAAGGGTGAGGACGTGAGCTACCCGGGCCTCGGCAAGTTCAGCCGAGTCGCTCGGAAGGCTCGCACCGCGCGTAACCCGCAGACCGGTGCCACCGTGAAGGTGAAGGCCACCAAGGCCCCCAAGTTCACGGCCAGCGCGACGCTCAAGGGCATCGTGAAGGGCGACGCCAAGGCCCCCACGGTCTCGGCGAAGCCGGCAGCGAAGGCTGCGGCGAAGCCGGCTGCGGCCAAGAAGCCGGCTGCGAAGAAGTAGCGACACCTCAAGCGCACGAGTTGTCAACGACGTATCGACAGCGGACGGCCGCCCTCAGGGGCGGCCGCACCGCGTCAGGGAGCACAGTTCCGGGACCGTCCGCTCGGCGAACCGCTGGGAATCACATGCTCCGACGTCGGGCTCAGGCTCGCAGCATCCGAAGGTCGTCGGGTCCGTCGATGTCGAACGCCAGATCGGGATCACGCACGACGCGTACGGAAAGCCCCCGGTGTCGGGCCTGGGCGACATGGGCCTGGAACGAGCCAGGTCCGTAGGCGAAGCGAAAGGGCGTCGCCGCAGGCAACGAGATCACCGGGGTCCCGTCGTTGCGGTGACAGGGGACGATCGCCATCACCGGGCGATCGCCGTCGACCAGGAGGGCATCGAGGTTCACCGCTCGGGGCAGGTCGGCGTGCGCAATGACGACGCGAGCGATCCCTCGCGCCGACAGCAGTCGGCGACCGTACGCCGCGGCATCGTCGAGCGACCCGGGATCGTGGACGACCTCGAGGTCGTGCAGGCCGGCCCACTCCTTGACGTCGGGGGCGCTCGAGACGACGAGCACGACCAGATCACCCGCCGCCCGCACCACGGTCGTGGCCATGTCCTGTAGCAGCGCGTGGCGCTCGGCTGCGCTCAGCACCGGAGCGAGCCTCGACTTGCCACCGACGAACGTGCGGATCGGCAACACCACGCCGGCGGAGATGGAGGGGCGACCAGGCATCGGTCGGGATCGTACCGGCCGTCTCGACGCCGTGGCGGCTCGCCCCTGGATCCGACCCGACGCCGACGGCCAGGTGCGAGCGACGGGCTCCGCCCCGGAACCATGCCCTCGCGCCAGGCCACGCATCCAGTGCGCATACATGCGGATCCTCCATGCGGATCCTCCATGCGGATCCGTGCACCCGGGAGCGACGTGGGCGCGTCGACGGAGCGGATCGAACGCTCACCACCCCGTACGATCGGTGCCGACGCCGGGTCGTCCGACCAGCAGCCGGCGAGAGGACGTGTCCCATGAACCTCACCGTCGCTGTCGTGGGCTCCGGATCGTGGGGCACCGCGGTGGCTGCGCTCACCGCAGCCAACACCGACACCGTGTTGTGGGCTCGCAACCCTGAGATTGCCGAGGCGGTCAACCTCCGGCATGAGAACCCCGTCTACCTTCCCGGCTCGATGCTGCCTCCGTCGTTGCGGGCCACGGCCTCCCTGGCGGAGGCCGTCACCGGCGCCGACATCATCGTGATGGGCGTCCCCTCACACGGATTCCGGGCCGTCCTCGAGGAGGCTCGTCCGCACGTGCGGCCGGGACGCCTGGGCGCGCTGCCCGTGGTGAGCCTGTCGAAGGGAATCGAGCAGGGGACGCTCGCCCGCATGACGGAGGTGGTCCTCGAAGTGCTCGCCGGCCATCCGTCGGAGCGCGTGGGCGTGCTCACCGGGCCCAACCTGGCCAAGGAGATCAGCGGCGGCCAGCCCGCCGCAGCCGTGATCGGCATGGCCGACGAGACGATCGCCATGACGCTCCAACAGGTGTTCATGAGCCCCACGTTCCGGGTCTACACGAACCCCGACGTGATCGGCTGCGAAACCGCGGGTGCGCTGAAGAACGTCGTGGCCATTGCCGCCGGCATGGCCCATGGGCTCGGCTACGGCGACAACACCAAGGCAGCACTGATCACCAGAGGCCTGGCCGAGCTGACTCGTCTGGGCGTGGCCGTGGGCGGGCAGCCGCTCACCTTCGCCGGCCTGGCGGGCATGGGCGATCTCGTGGCCACGTGCATCAGCGAGCAGAGCCGAAACCGGATGGTGGGGATCGAGCTGGGCCGCGGGCGGGCGTTGGCCGACATCGTCGCCGACATGCACATGGTCGCCGAAGGAGTCAAGACCACCTCGGCGGTGCTCGAGCTTGCGGCCCGGCTCGGGCTGGAGATGCCCATCGCCGAGCAGGTCGGCGCCGTCCTCTACGACGGTCGATCGCCGAGCGAGGTCGTGAGGAACCTGATGTTGCGCTCGGCCAAGCCCGAGCAGCACGGCATCGGGCGGCCGTCATGAGCCCCCAGGTAGTCGATCGACGAGTGCCGGAGCGGGCAGGGGCACCGGGACTGGCGGTGGGCGTCCTGGGGGCCGCCAGGGCCACGGTGCGGCCGTCGGGAGCGATCGAGGTTCCCGTTGGGGCAGCCGGTGATCCTGACGGGACGACCCTGTTCGTGGAGTGGTGGGTCGGTGCCGGCGACCGCTGGCGCCGACCGGCCCGGGAGACGACCGTGCGTCAGCATCGCATCGAGCGCACCGCCGTCGTGGAGACGGCGATGCGGATCACCGGCGGCGACGTGGTCGGCCGGGTGTGGGCCGTCCCCGTTCCCGGCCGGGCCCCGACGCTGATCTCCGAGATCGCCAACGACACGGCGAGCGCCTGCTCGGTGGCGCTGGTGCTGCGGGCCGTGGGGCCTCGTGGAGCCATCACGCTCGTGCGCGACGGCGTGCTGGTACGCCTCCACGGGCTCGACGGTGCCGTGGTGGCGCAGCTGCCCCGACTCCCGCTGCGAGAAGGCGGGGCGCTCGATCGCGAGTCGCTGGCTCGTGTCCTGGCCCAGCAGGTGCTCGAGTCGACGGCGCAGGGGAGCGACCAGCTCGTGCCCGACAGCGCGCCCGATGCCGGGACGTCGATCGCCGTCGTGTTCCCGGTGGCGCATCGCACCGCTGTGCGCCTGACCATCCCGATCGGTCCGCCCGTGCCGGGTCGCTCGGGCCCGGGGAGCGAGCAACCGGTGACCGACGGTCCCGGTGAGCCCTCGCTGGCTCCGGGGCATGAGCGTGCGGTGAGCGGGTGGCGGGCGTTGTTCGGACGGGCCACGAGGATCTCGCTTCCCGACGGTGCGCTCCTCGACGAGATCGCCGAGCAGCGGCTCGTGGCGCTCATGCCCGACGGCGAAGCCGAGCGGCTCGCCCCGACCAGAATCGCCACCCTGGCCTCGTGGGGGCACGGAGCCGAGGCCGCCGAGGCCCTGCGGTCGTACGCCCTGTTGAAGTGTGGATCGAGCGGGTTCCGGATCGCCGGCGATGTCACCGTGGCCGCCGATGCGTTCCTCGACATGGTCGAGGTCGTCGAAGCGTTCCGTGGTGGGGGCGACGCAGCCGGCCGCGTGGCCGCCGAGCTGGAACCGGCCGTGCACGAGGCTCTCCGTCGCGTCCCTGGCCGGGGAGCCCGGCGCCGCCACCAGCCCGGGGCCCCGCTGGGCGTCGGTGCCGCCGCTCTCGTCCCGCCACAACGCAGTGCGGTGGTCGCCGAAGATCGGGCCGGGGAGATCACGGTGTTCAACGGGTTCTCGTCGTCTTGGGTCGGCCAGCCGGTCGAGGTGCACGATCTGCCGACCGCTCGGGGTCGCCTGTCCATCGCCGTCCGCTGGCACGGCAACCGTCCGGCCCTGTTGTGGGACTGCCGCTCCAACGGGCAGAACGATCCCTCGGCGCTGGTGCTGCGGGCGCCGGCGCTCGACGCCACATGGACGGGCCGGGGCGCTACCGGCGAGGCGCTGCTCGCGGCGTGGGCCGGTCTCGTGCCCCTCGGTCACGGGTCTGCTCCCGGAGACGGCGCCGGTGCCGAGCACGGTGCTGCGCACGATGACGGGCTGCGGGTGATCGAGACGCTGGGCGGCGGCGGCGTCTTCGAAGCCTGAGCGGTTCGCGTCATCGCGATTCCTCGGGCACCGACCGTAGGGGCTCGATGTCATCCGATCGACCGACCGAGGTGTCGGTACGAGCAATCCGACCCCTCTCGGAAGATACCCCTGCCATGGCCCTGGTCGTCCCGGATCCACCATCGACGGTGATGGCGGTATCGGATCTGTCCTGGGGAGCGGCCGACCTGGCAACGCTGTACACCGAGCACGGGCCGCGTCTGCTGCGCCTGGCTGGGATCCTGGTCCGCGACGCGGGTGCGGCCGAAGACATCGTCCAGGAAGCTTTCGTCCGCCTGGCCGTGGCCGGCCGTCGGCTGCGCGACCCGGATCGGGCCGGCGCCTACCTCCGCACCACGGTCGTCAACCTGTGCCGGAACCGGTGGCGGCACCGTTCGGTGGTCGAGCGCCATCCGCCTGAACCGCCGCCGTCGAGCGTCTCGGCTGAGGACGACGCACTGAGCAGCTCGGAGCAGCGCCAGGTCGTCGATGCCGTGCGCTCGTTGCCGACCCGGCAGCGGGAGTGCCTGGTGTTGCGCTACTGGATGGGGCTGAGCGAGTCGGAGATCGCCGCCACCCTGGGCATCGCCGGAGGCTCGGTGAAGACCCACATGAAGCGGGGCCTCGGTGCGATCGAGCGCCGTCTCCGTTCGGCAGGACACGGCGAGGACGCGGCACATGACTGACCAGCACGGGGCCGAGCGGCGCCTGGAACGGCGTCTGGAGGAGATCGCCGAGCGCTGGACCGAGCGGCCGCCGCCCGCTGGGCTCTGGGACCGCGTCGTCGCCGCCGTGCCGGCCCGGCGGCGTCGGCGACGGTGGCAGCGCTCACTCGCCGGGTGCGCGGCGGTCGTCGCCGTGGTCTCGATCGTGGGTCTGCTCGGCGGAGTGCTGAGCGCCCAGGAACCGATGGGATCGGTGCGGGTCGGCGCGACACCGGAGTCGTTCCGCAGTGACGCCAACGCGATCTGCCGTGGGGCCGCAGCCGAGCGCGCCGCTCTCGCGGTGCCAGCGGCGGCCGATCCGATCGAGGTCAAGGTGGCCCATGTGGAGCGGCTCCGCGCGATCGCCGACCGTGAGATCGCGGCCATCGGGGGCCTGGCGGTTCCCGAGAAACAGGCCGCCATCGTGGCCGCGATGGTGGCCGACGCTGCGGAGTCGACCCGACTGTTCGACGAGCTCCTGCCTGCCTACGTACGCACCTTGGAAACCGGCGAGCCCCTGTCGGCGCACGACCGGGCAGTCGCCCGTGCGCTCGACGAGCTCGGCCGACGAATCGAATCGGCGATCGGGGCCCTGGGCCTCGACGACTGTGGAGGAGGGCAATGATCGACGGATGGCGATATGTGCTCGAGCCGCTGGCGCCCGGTCCGATGGGCGATGACGTCGATACGGCCGACGGTGTCGGTCACGACGGTGTGGGCCACGACGGTGTCGGCCACGACGGTGTCGCCACCACCTCGGCCGATGACGGTGTCGTGGTCGGCAAGGACCGGGGCCGGCCGCCATCCATGGGACGGCGGCCGTTCCTCCAGCGCGTGCTGTGGCTCGGGGGCGGAGCGGTGGGGGGGCGTCGGGGCTGCGGCGATCGTCGACGCGTGGCGCGACGGGTGCCCCCGCCGGCTTCACGAACCTCGGCTCCCTCACGGTGCTCATGGACCGCTTCGCCGCCTCGACCGAGCCGCTGGTGATCGACGACGGGGAACCGATCGTGTCAGCCGGCAGGCGAGGCCCGACCCGACCCGACCCCGGCCCGGCGACGTGTCAGCGCGGGGCGACATCGACGGCTGAGGCGTCGAGGCCGAGGAGCTCGATCGTGGTGGCTCCGGCCCGGAGCGCGCCGAAGAAGCCGTCTTCTTTGACCGCCCGGGCCCGCCCACGAGCGAGCACGTCGGCCAGGGTCGCTCCGGGCACGACGCAGACCCCGTCGCGATCGCCCACGATCCAGTCGCCGGTCTCGACCAGCGCGCCCGCCACGTTCACCGGGCGGCCGTTGGATCCGCCGGCGATCTTCGCCGCTCCCGGGAGGGCGACTCCGGTGCTGAACACCGGGAACCCGTGTCGTTCCAAGGCATCCACGTCGCGAACACAAGCGTCGATCACCAACCCCACGAGCCCGTGCCAGATGGCGGAGGTCGTGAGCACCTCGCCCCAGTAGCCCAGCTCCGGCTGCGCCGATCCATCGACGACCAGCACCGAACCCTTGGGGGCATTGACGATCGCGGTATGGATGGCCAGGTTGTCGCCCACGGCGCACTGCACCGTGTACGCCGGTGCGCCGACAAGTGCGCCCGGCCACACCGCCCTGATCCGGGGCGCCATGGGTCGGCCGCCCGTCTCGCCCAGCGTGGATGCCCCCAGAGCCAGAAGCTCGCGCCGGATGTCGCTGTGGTCGCCGCTCATGGCAGATCTCCGTCGTGGGCGCGTGCTCTGTTGTGGCTGTGAGCTCTGTGGCGGGCAGGGCCGGCGTGGTCGAGGAGGAACTGCACGATGGACGGGACGATCAGCTCGCTGTGCTCGAACAGGCCGAGGTGACCGCATTCGTCGACGATCACCAGATCGACATCGGCCCCGACGATCTGCGCTGCCGCAGCCTCGGCCAGGGCGGGCGACAGGAAGATGTCATGCTCGAAGGCCACGATCTGGACGGGACTCTGGATCTCGTCGAGGTGCTTGTCGTCGGGGCCTTCGGCCCACTCCTGCCAGGCTGCCCAATGGCCCACGGTGGGCGAGGGCCCGGAGGCATTGGCCACGAGGAGCCGGTGCCAGCCCGCCACGACCTGATCGTCCTGCATGCTGGACGGGCCGAGGAGCATGGGCAGGGCGCTCGTGGCTGCAGCCGAGGGCGAGAGACTCGTGCCGCTGTGGGCGACCTCGAGCAACCCTTGCAGCCACAGCCGCTCGTAGGCGGGTGAGCGGCCGATCCCGGCGATGGTCGAAACGCACGCCACCAGGTCGGGCCGGTGACGGGCCACCTCACAGACCACCCATCCCCCCGACGAGTAGCCGACCAGCGAGACCAGCCCCGCGACAGACCCGACGTCGACGAGATGCTCGATGAGCCCGATGGCGTCGCCGACGACCTCGGCCATGGTGACGGGACCGTCGGGACGCGACGACGGCTCGATGCCGCGGTAGGCGTACGTCACGATCTGGAACCCGGCGTCGACGAGGTCGGGCCCGAGGGCCAACTGCCACAGGTCGGGCCCCTCGCCGGCACCGCTGCACAGCACGACCGTGGGCCGACGAGGCCCGGCCCCGGCGGCGGGGATGGGATCGGGCGCAGGTGAGATGTCGTAGGAGATCGTGATCCCGTTCACCGGTGCCAGCACCGGCCCAGGCTACGTCGTGGGCGCGCCCCGGTCGTCGGTGGCCAGTGCGGCCAGGTACACGACCCGGACGGCGAGCGCGACGCGCACGTCCTGGCACACCTCGTCGAAGAACTCCTCGCGGTAGGTGCTGTCGGTGAGGGCGTAGACGGAGAAGTACAGACCCGAGACCGCCCCGAGGAAGGCCGACACCTGGAGCAACTCCTGCGACAGCACGATCTGGCGTCCCCAGAGCTCGAAGTCTGCGAGCACGTTGGGGGCTGCGGTCGTCCACACCTCGATGGTCGCGGGCGTGATGGTGAGGAGCCCGAACACCACGAAGAACAGGCCCAGCGTCACGCTCACGAGGACGGCCTGCAGACCCTGGGCGAACACGAGCACGAGGGCCACGTTGCCCCATTCCCGTCGATCCAGAGGCTCCACGGCATCGATCGCATCGTGCTCGACCGCCACATGCTCGACCGGGGTGCCGACGAGCAGGCCCATCGAGGATCCGGTGAGCTCGAAGCGGGCGAGCTGCTCGATCTCCCGGGGGAGCCGGGCAGCCAGGAAAGCCACGCCCGTGAGGAGGATCAGGCCGATGACCGCCGCCAGGAACGGGCCCTCGAGGTCATGGCCAACCTGCCACACCTCGGCATTGATGAACAAGAAGGTGAAGAACAACAGCATCAGGGGCAAGGCCCGGGTGCCCAGCCTGACGGTGGCGCCGAGCTCCCGGAAGATCCGCAAGGTCGCCCATCGCAGCATGGGAACGAGCCCGAACGAGGTGGTGAAGTACACGAGGACGATGAACGCCAGGTTCCCCGCGGCGATGAGCTCGGCGTCGAGCGTGTCGCCCCCGAAGATCAGGGGCAGCCCGGCGGGAGCCACGATGAACACCGCCAGCTCGGCGACCCCGACATGATCGGGGCGAGCGAAGAACGCTCGGGAGCGGAGCCGATTGGCTGCGCCCCAGGCGCTCACGAGGATGACGAAACCGCCCAGGGCGGCGAGGCCGTTGACCCACCACGACCACTCGCTGCTCAGTGCCGCCGTGAGCTCGACGAGGAACACCAATACCAGGAGGGGCAACGCCCTCGTGAGCACATCGGTGCGAGCGTCGTAGTCGTCGGTGAAGTGGGGGATACCGCGCTTGAGGAACCAACGCTCGGTCGCGGCTTCGAGCTCGGCTCGAGTGTTCTTGGGTGCGGGCACGACCAGCGAACGTAGCCCACCGTCGCGGGCACGGGAACCGACCACGCCAGGGGGCTTGTCGCCGCAGGCGTCCCGCACGGGCTGCGACTGCCGGATGCGAGAGGGCGCACCCTACGATCGTCGGGTGCGCATCCTGGTGACCAACGACGACGGTATCGACGCGCCTGGGATCCTCGTGCTCGCGGGAGCCCTGGCGAACCTCGACCATGAGGTGATCGTCGTCGCTCCGTCCTATGACGCATCGGGATCGGGTGCGGCACTGGGCCCGGTGCACATGACCCGACAGGTGCTCTTCGAAGAGCGTGACCTGATCGTCGCCGACGGGCTGCGAGTCCGGGGTTATGCCGTCCAGAGCCCGCCCGCCATGTGCGTGATGACGGCCATCCTGGGCGGACTGACCGGACCCGGTGAAGCCCGCCCCGACCTGATCGTCTCCGGCATCAACGACGGCGCCAACACCGGCACCGCCGTGTTGTTCTCGGGAACCGTGGGGGCTGCGCTCACCGCCGGGGTCTTCGGGATCTCGGCGATCGCCGTGAGCGCCGACGGCCGTCGGTTCGAGACCGCGGCCCGGGCTGCGGTATCGCTCGTCGACTGGATAGCAGCCGAGCCCGCCGGGACCGTGGTGAACCTGAACGTCCCCGACCGACCCGACGAGTCGATCGCCGGCGTGATCGCGGCCCCGCTGGCGAGGTTCGGCACGGTGCGCACGGCGTTCGACGTCGCCGGCGAGGGCGTGCTCGAGCTCCGGTTCGCGGAACGGGAACGCGACAACGACCCCACCTCCGATCGGGGCCTCATCGAGGACGGGTGGATCACCGTCACCCGTCTGCAATCGGTGCACGCAGCCGGGTCGGCGGGCGACGATCACGACGTCGCTGCGATCGTGCGGACGGCGCTGGGCCGGCATTCTGACGTCGGGCGCTGATCAGCCCACATTCGCGCCCAGGATGCTGGGCGTGGCGAGACGCGTGTTCGTACACTCGCCTTCGTGATGATCACCGTGACCGTGCTGCTCGCGCTGGCGATCGTGACGATGGCGACCCTCTGGCGGCAGTCGTCCCAGCGCCATGCTCGGGCCTTGGCCGCACTGGGCGACCGTCTCGAGGTGCGCTCCGTCGTGAACGACCCGACGGCTCCCTTCGATCACGAGGGTGCCATGGTCGCCGTCGACCGGGCGGCGGCCCGGGTGCTGGCTCAGCGAGACGACGAGGAATCAGACCGTCGGCGTCTCGAGGCCGCGATCGACGGCCTGCCGATGGGCATCGTGGTGGCCGACGAGGACGGCGAGCCCGTTGTCCGCAACGCCATCGCCCGGCGTTACGAAAGCGCCCGCCACGGCGACGCGCTCGTTGAAGCTGCGATGCGCGAGCTCGTCGGCGCGGTGCTCGCCGGACTCGGCGCCGACATCGAGATTCGTAAGGAGGTGGTGCTCGTCGGTCCGCCGCGACAGGTTCTCGAAGTCAGGGCGCGGCCGCTCGAGATCGACGGCGATCCGGCCCCGAGTGGTGCGGTCGTGGTGATCCGTGACGTCTCGGAGCTCCGGCGCCTGGCCGACGTGCGCCGTGACTTCGTGGCCAACGTGAGCCACGAGCTGAGGACGCCGATCGGAGCGTTGGCGGTGCTCGCCGACACGCTGGCCGAGGAGGACGACCCGGCGACGATCCATCAGCTTGCGGAACATCTGGCCACCGAGGCCGAGCGGCTCGGGCGGATCGTTCACGACCTGCTCGACCTGAGCATCCTCGAGACGCTCGACGAGCTCCCCAGGCAGTCGGTGTCGCTCGGGCGCATCGTCCATGAAGCCGTGGAGCGCATCCAGGCCGCGGCGGGCGTCGCCAAGATCGACCTGCGCGTGATCGATGCCCTTCCCGAGCACCGGCTCCTGGTCGATCGGCTCCGGCTCGTGAGCGCGGTGTACAACCTGCTCGACAACGCACTCAAGTACTCAGAGCCCGGTTCGATCGTCGATGTCGGAGCGTCGGTGGTTGACACCACCGTCTCGATCTGGGTGACCGATCGAGGTTGCGGCATTCCGGCTCGCGACTGCGAGCGGATCTTCGAGCGGTTCTACCGGGTCGACCGGGCCCGGGCCCGAGCGACGGGCGGGACGGGGCTGGGCCTGGCCTTCGTGCGCCATGTGGCCGAAGCCCACGGCGGGACCGTGGGCGTCGAGTCCGAAGAAGGCGTCGGATCGACGTTCACAATCACGATCCCGCTCGACGGATTCTGACGGCCGAGCCCTCGGCGTTCTCACAGGGTGATGTCGTCGTCGCTTCCCGCCGTTGGTGAGATGCCGGGGAGAGGCTCGCCGAGTTCGCCCGAGTGCTGGCCGGTCTGTCCGAAGATCACCTGATCGGCGATGGAAACAGCGAGATCGGCGATCTGCTCGAAGCATCGAGCGATGAACGCCAGCTGGATGGGAAGGACGACGTCGCGGCCGTCGGATCGATCGATCAGGGCTCGGAGGAACTCCCGCTGGAAGTCGGACATCACGGTATCCATGTCCTCGATGGCTCGGGCCAGCGCTAGCTCCGAGCTTCGGAACGCCTCGAGCGCCAGATCGAGCTCGGCGATGGCCTGCGAGGCAATGAGCTCGAGGAGGGATCGGAGGCTGCCGTCGATGCCGTGCGGGTACACGCGATGTGAGCGGACGACGACCTCACGGGACAGCTGTGCGATCCTGACCAGCCCGTGGGTGACCCGGAGATCGGCCAGGACCCACCGCAAATCACTGGCGACCGGCTGTTGGCGGGCGAGGAAGGTCTGGAGGTTCTCCTCGACGGTGCGGCTGAACCCGGTGACCGACCCGTCCTCGATCGAAGCGACGCTGGTGATCGAACCAGCCCCGGCCATCACTGCGATGCTCGAGCGCCGCACCATCGTCATGACGATCGCCCCGAGCTCGACGATGCTGTCGCGCATCCCTTCGAGCTCGTCGTCTCGTCGGTTGCGACCCGCGGTCGGGGGCGTCGGCTCTGACACCTGGCTCACCCGAATCGACCGGTGATGTAGGCCTCGGTCCGGGAATCGGACGGGTTGGTGAAGATCCGCTGCGCGGTGTCGAACTCGACCAGGATGCCTGTACGGCTGCTCAGCGCCTCGTCGACCTCGACGGTGAAGAACGCGGTGCGATCGCTGACCCGTGCTGCCTGTTGCATGTTGTGAGTGACGATGACGATCGTGTATTGGGCCTTCAGCTCGGTCATGAGATCTTCGATGCGGGCGGAAGCGATCGGGTCGAGCGCCGAGCACGGCTCGTCCATGAGGATCACGTCGGGCTGCACCGCGATGGCCCGGGCGATGCACATGCGCTGCTGCTGGCCACCCGAGAGCCCGTACGCGTTCTGCTTGAGCTTGTCCTTGACCTCGTCCCACAACGCGGCGTCGCGCAAGGCCTGCTCGACGATGTCGTCCATGTTGCCCTTGATGCCGTTGACCTTGGGGCCGAAGGCGATGTTGTCGTAGATCGACTTCGGGAACGGGTTGGGCTTCTGGAAGACCATGCCGATGCGTCGACGCACCTCGACAGCGTCGACGTAGCTGTCGTAGAGGTTCTCACCGTTGTACACGACCGAGCCGCTGACCTTGGCCGTCGGGATGAGGTCGTTCATACGGTTCAAGCAGCGCAGCAGCGTCGACTTTCCGCAGCCGCTCGGGCCGATGAGCGCGGTGATCTGACGCCGGGGTATCTCCATCTCGATGTCGCGTACCGCGTGGAACGACGCGTAGTGGACGTTCACCCCGCGCAGGGCGAACACGGTGTCGTCGTCGGTCGAAGCGGCTGTGTTGGGTGTGCGCTCCGGACTCGGCGCGGGCAGTGCAACGGTGACCATCGAGTGCTCCTTCACCTGCTGGCTCATGGGGTCTCCTACCACTGCTTCTCGAAGCGGTTGCGCAACCAGACGGCGGTGCCGTTGGCGAGGACGGTGATCACCAGCAACACGAAGATCGCGGCCGCCGTGACGTCGCGGAACTCGGAGGTCTCGCGGGCCCAGCCGAAGATCACCGCGGGCAAGGCGGTGAAGGTTCCCCTGAGCTGCTCGACGAAGTCTTGGTTCCCCGACGAGAAGAACCCGGTGTTGGCGCCGATCAGGAGGATGGGCGCTGCCTCGCCCATCGCCCGGGAAATGGCGAGGACCGTGCCCGTGAGGATTCCCGGAGCCGCCGAAGGGAGCACGAGCATCCGGGTGACCTCCCACCGCGACGCCCCGACGCCGTAGCCGGCTTCGCGGATCGCACCCGGCACCGCTCGAATCGCTTCGGCCGAGGTGATGATGACGATCGGCAGCACGAGCACAGCCAGCGTGAGGCCAGCAGAGATCACGCTCTTGCCGCCGGTGAAACCGCCTCCGTCGTTGCGATCGAGCCCGAAGGCACGGACGAACACGGCCAGACCGAGCAGGCCGTAGACCACCGACGGGACACCCGTCAGGTTGCGAATGTTGACGCTGATGAACTTCGTGAACGCGTTGTCGTGGGCGTACTCCTCGAGGTACACCGCAGTGGCGATGCCGATCGGGAAGGCCAGGAAAACGACGAACACCACGAGGGTGAGCGTTCCTCGGATGCCCTGCCACACCCCGGCGGCCTCGGCCTGACGGGAACCACCCTGGGAGAGGAAGTCGGTGCCTCGCGTGTGCCACACCCGCCAGGCGCCGCCGACAACGTTGGAGAGGAGGAAGACGATGATCGCCAGCGCCACGATGAGCGAGAGCAGGAGCAGGACCTGGAAGGCCTGACCGAGCCAATCGCGCTTGCGTGCGGCCAGTGAGCGCTCGACAGCCACGGTGGCGATGGTGGTTCTCGTTGCGCTCATCAGTACCGCTGCCTCGTGCGCCGGACGAACACGTCACCTGCGAGGTTCAACAAGAGCGTGAAGATGAACAGGATGATCCCCAGGAAGTAGAGGCTCTGGAACGCGGCGCCGTCCCCAGCGGGTTGGTCGGAGCCGAACGACAGCGAAGCGATGGCTGCGGTGACGGTCTGGCCGGGTCCGGTGATGTCGGTCGTGAACGTCGACCCGCCCGAACCGCCGGCGGCCAGAGCCACGACCAGTGTCTCGCCGATGGCCCGGCTGATACCCAAGATGAATGCGGCCACGATCCCCGAGACGGCGGCAGGCAACACCACCCTCACGCTCGTGGTGATCTTCCGGGCGCCGAGACCGTAGGAGGCCTCCCGCAGCGAGATCGGCACGGCGCGCATGGCGTCCTCAGCCACCGATGCGATGATCGGGATGATCAGGATTCCGACGCCGATCCCGGCCGCAGCCAGGCTGAACGTACCCGCATCGGAGAAGAGTCGTTGGACGATGTTCGGAGCGATCCAGGTGAGCGCGAAGAACCCGATGACGACACTCGGGATCCCGGCGAGGACCTCGAGGATGGGCTTGAGCGAGCGCCGCATCCGAGGCGACGCGTACTCCGAGAGGTAGATCGCTGCACCCAAGCCGACGGGGCCGGCCACGAGCAGGGCGATGCCGGTGACGAGCAGCGATCCCACGAACAGCGTCTTGAGGTCGAACAGGCCCCGGCGGGGGAAGTAGCCGGTCGTCCACAGCTGCGAGAGGTCGACGCTCTGGAGGAAGTCGATGGCGTTGCCCACGAGCGAGTAGACGATCCCGACGCTGATCAGGACCGACATCGTCGCAGCTCCGAAGAACACGACATGGACGGCGCGTTCCTTGCGGCGCCTGCGGGGACTGCCTCGCAAGCTCTCGACGACCGATGTCGGCGCCGCTGGGGTCACGGGGTTCACCGAGCTCATGAACGGCCCTTCCCACCGCTGTTCACGACGGTCCTCTCGTCATCGGGACTCCCACGCTGCTCTGGTCGTTGCGAGGCGGGCGGCGTCGAGGGCCACATAGTCGGCGGCCTCGACGTTGGCGATGCCGCCATCGGACAGGTAGAAGTCGACGAAAGCGGCAAGTGCCGGGTTGGTGGCTGCTTCATCGGTGTTGACGTAGATGTACAGGGTGCGGGCGAGCGGGTAGCTGCCGTCGACGATGGTGGCGGCCGTGGGGGCCACGCAGGTGCCGTCGCCGGCTTCGTCGATGGCCAGGAGCTTGACCCGGTCGCGTGATTCGTCGGCGTAGGCGAACCCGACCCATCCCAGCGCGCCCCGCGCTCCGGCCGATCCCTGCACGATCACGTTGTCGTTGGACGACGACTGGTAGTCGGCTCGGACCTTGACCGGGTTCCCGTTGGCGTCGACGGCGGCGAGTCCCTGCTCGACCCGGTCGTCGTTGATCGACTTCAGCGCAAGCTCGTAGAAGCTGTCGAAGGTTCCCGACTCCTCGCCGGGAGCGGTGACGACAAGTGCCTGATCGGGAAGCACCGTCGGAGAACCCAGCTCGGTGGCGAGTGCCTGAGCGTCAGCCCAGTTGTCGATCCCCTCCGATTCACCACCGACGAGCGCGTACAGGTCGGCAAAGCTCAGGCATTCGACAGGATCGTCGAGTGCGGTGATCACCGAGAGGCCGTCGATGGCCACGGCCAGCCCGACGTAGTTGACCCCGTTCTCGGCGCAGTCGGCGATCTCCGTGTCCTTGATGGCCCGGCTGGCGTCGTTGATGTCGGCCTCGCCGGCGCAGAACGCCTTGAACCCGTCGCCGGTACCCGGCCCGTCGACGCTGACCGCGACCGCTCCTCCCCGGAGCTCGGCGAACTGCTCGGCCACCAGGGCAGAGATGGGCTCGACGGTGGACGATCCGGTGACGGTGACCGAGCCCGTGAGCGCCATGGTGCTGGAGGTGGGCGACGAGCCGTCGGGAGCGATGGTGGTGGACGACGGCGTATCGGGAGTGGTCCCGTTGCCGCCGTTGGCTCCGACCGACTCGGGATCACCCTCGGTCAGCCAGAGGAAGACCACCGCGGCGAGGATCGCCGTCAACCATGTCACCCGACGCCAACGCCGCGACACTGAGCCTCCGGGGGTTGCGATTGGCACGGAACGGTACGGGGGCCACGTGGCCATCCGTCGAGTTCGAGGTGAACTTCAGGTGAACGACGACGTCCCGGTGGGGGGTCACCGGGACGTCGTCTGGGGCAGCAATGGTGATTTTCGAGGCGAGTGACTCGAGGTTGACGCTGCGGACAGGTGAGGGGCAACCGACCATGAACGGATCGGGAGCGCCTCGGTGTCGCCGCTGCGGCGTCCTCGCTGCACTCGGTGGATCGGGGAACCTCAGCCGGCCCACGCGGCACGCGTGGCGTCGAGTTGGTCGGTGGGCAGCGGAACGTAGTCGGCGGCCTCGACATTGGCGATGCCCTCGTCGGACAGGTAGTAGTCGACGAAGGCGCTGAGGGCCGGGTTGGTGGCTGCTTCGGTCGTGTTGACGTAGATGTAGAGGGTTCGGGCGAGCGGGTAGCTGCCGTCAGCGATGGTCGTGGCGTCAGGGGCAACGCAGGTGCCGTCGTTGGCCTTGTCGATGCCGAGCAGCTTGACGGTGTCGCGGTTCTCGTCGGCGAAGGCGAAGCCGACCCAGCCGAGCGAGCCCTCGTCGCCGCCGATGCCCTCGATGATCACGTTGTCGTTGGGCGAGGACTGGTAGTCGGCCCGGGTCTTGATGGGGTCGTCGTTGGCGTCGAGCGGAGCCAGACCTTCTTCAACGCGTGCGTCGCCGATCTTCTTCAATGCCAGCTCGTAGAAGCTGTCGTAGGTGCCCGACTCCTCGCCAGGCGCAGTGATCGCCAGGTCGAGATCGGGGAAGGTGGTCGTCGAGCCCAGCTCGGCTGCGAGGGCCCGGGCGTCGGCCCAGTTGTCGACGCCTTCGGACTCGGGGCCGATGAGGGCATAGAGATCAGCGAAGCTGAGGCACTCGAGCGCGTTCTCGGGCGAGGTGATCACCGAGAGCCCGTCGATGGCGACGGCCAGTTCGACGAACTCGATCCCGCTGTCGGCACAGGCGGCGGCCTCCTCCTCCTTGATGGCCCGGGAGGCGTCGGCGATGTCGGCCTCGCCGGCACAGAAGGTCTTGAAGCCGTCGCCCGTGCCGGGGCCGTCGACGGAGACTGCGACGTTGCCGCCGGTGAGACCGTCGAAGGCCTCGGCGACGAGCGCGGAGATGGGCTCGACGGTCGACGAGCCCGTGACCACGATCTCACCCTCGAGCGCGGAGTAGTCGGGGGTCTCGCCGGCGGCTGCGCTGGTCTCTCCAACGGGAGCAGTGGTGGCACCAGGGGCCGAGGTCGGCGCCGTCGTCGGGGCGGCGGCGGCGGCGGTGGTCTCGACGACGGGCGCGGTGCTGGCCGAGGTGTCGTCGTCGTCATCACCGCAGGCGGTGGCAACGAGCATCAGAGCGAGCGGGAGCGCGACGAAGGCACGCCGTTTTGTACGGGCTGTGAGCACGGGATCCCCTTGGTTGTCTTCCCCAGGCACGTGCCTCGGGTGTCGTGGTCCGACGAAGGAGACGCTAAGGAACCCAGGTGTCGCCAACGGGAGGGGCTGCTGAACGCACGGTGTACGGCAACCAAACGTTCGGTCAATCGGAATTGATCGCGGCGGACTCTCCGTGAGCAGCAACGATGCGAACCTCACGACCGAGGACCTCGGCCAACATGTCGGCCTTGGCCCGACCGCCATCGATGGCCCGGCCGATCTCGCCGACTCCCGAGACCCGGAGCTCGAGAATCTGACCGTCGTCGCTGACCGCGAGCTGTTCGACCGGATGATCGTGTGAGCAGTGCAGGCCGTCGGCCACCCGCAGCAGCGCCGTGAGCATCGTCGTGCGCTCTTGGTGCTCCTTGGCCAAGCCGTCGAACGGCGGATAGGGCTTGGGCCCGGAACCCTTGTGGAATCTCACGATCGAGGCCATGGCCGCGATCTCGTCGGCGCCGAAGCCGTGGAGCTTCGAGTGCTCGATGATGTAGGCGCCGTGCTTGTGGTGACCACCGAACGCGATCGATTCGCCCACGTCGTGGAGATGCGCCGAATGGTCGAGGAGCTCCCTGTCGGCCTCATCGAGCCCATGGAGCTTTCTGGTGGCGTCGAACAGGGCGACGGCCAGTTCGGCTACGTGATCACCATGAGCGGGCTCCTTGGCCCAGGCCAGCTCGAGATGGCGCACCGCAGCCCGGCGCAGATCTCTCGCCTGGGTACTGGTCTCGGAGGCCAGGTGAAACGCCTCGATGATCACGCCTTCGCGAAGCCCCCACTCGGAGATGACGATCTTGTCGAGGTCGAACGCCTCGCAGGCGGTGGTCAGGACCGCCAAGGCTGCGGGCAGCACGTCCTGCTTGCGTTGCTTGAGCATCGGCAGCGCCTGCCGTTGGGCCTGGGTCATCGTTGCCAACTCTCGCCCCAACGACTGCAGCTCCCTGGCGCTCACGGTCATCAGGTGCACGGTGCTCGGCGGGTGATCCCAACGTCGAGTGGCGGCCAGGCGGGCGATGGCCCTCACCGATCCTCCGGCCACGACGCATTGGGTGGGAGGATCGGCGACCACCCGCTCGACCATGGGGGCGAGCGCACGGGTACTGGCCTGGTGGAGTCGCTGGAGCTCCGCTGGCGTCGGAGGGTCGTGCTCGAGATACAGGGCGGTCAGTCGAGCTCCCCCGAGGGCGCAACTGTCGGCCCAGGCGATGGCATGGTCGTCGCCCTGGGCCACGTCGAGACTGCCGCCGCCGAGATCGAGCGTGAGGGTCGACCCGTCGGCGAGACCGGCCCCGGCCCGCATCCCGATGAACGCCAGCCGGGCTTCCTCGGTGCCCTCCAGCAGACGAACGGGGGTACCGGCGGCTTCAGAGAGCACGGCAAGGACATGCTCGCGGTTGGTGGCATCGCGGATTGCGCTCGTGGCGACGGGGAGCACCGGCGTGGCCCCGAGTCGGTCGGCGGTCGCCCGAAATCTGCGCACGGCAGCCTGGGCGACTTCGAGAGCGCTCCCGTCGATGACGCCTTCGCGGGCCGTGACGGCGCCGAGACCCAGCTCCTCGCGGTCGCGCGCCACGGTGGCGAGCGCACCATCGCTGGTGACATCGACGACGAGAAGACGAAACGAGTTGCTTCCGAGATCGAAGACGGCTGTTCGCATCACTTCTGATCGTAGGTGCCGGTCGATGGAGACCCTCCACGGTCGAAGGTGCTGTGTCCTCTCCGGATTCAGCACAGTCGGTGAACCGAGACCGCGTACGCACCTGCGGGATCGAACGGATCGTCATCCCATGTGGAGTAGCGCTCGATGCGTGCTAACCCGGTGTCGCCGCAGAACTCGTCGTATGCGTCGAGCGAGAGCCGGCCGGTCTGTCGCTGGAACCCGGCCACGAGCAGGCCGTTCGGCCGAAGATGTGCCGCCAAATTGGCTACCGTCGCCGCCTCGGTGCCCTGCGCAAGGAAGATCATCACGTTCCCCGCCAGCACCACGATGTCGAACGACCGGCCGAGCGTGACCTCGCTCAGGTCGGCGAGATGCCAGGTGATCGACGGAGCCTTTGCTCGGGCCGAATCCAGCATCGCGGGGTCGAGATCGACGCCGGCGACATCGAATCCCCGATGGTCGAGCTCGATGGCCAGTCGACCGGTGCCGCACCCGGCATCGAGCACAGCCGGGATGTCGGGCGCCGTCGGCTCCGTCGGCGCCATCCGTGTCCAGAGCCGCTCGACGAAATCGGCCTCTCCGTGAGGGTTCTGACCGGCCTTCGCCATGGCCCGCCACCGGGCGTCGTAGTCGTCGCCGCGTGGAGCTTCAGGTGATGTCGACCATCGACTCGTCATCGTTCACTCCTCCGGGGGACCGATGTACCGGGCGCTGGCGAGCCCGGTCTCGGTCCGTTCGATGATCCAGGTCGAGCCCTTGGCCGGGTCGTCGCCCTGGCGCACGGCCGCTCCGATGTCGACGCGTTCGATGTCCACGCGTTCGAGGCCGACGCCGATGAGCCAGCGACCGAGATCGCCGATCACGTCACCGTGGCTGCACAGCACCACCGGATCGGCCGGCAGGCTGGCCAGCAGGGTCAACGTGGACTGAAGCGATCGGCCTTCTTCGAGGCGCCGGTCGTCAGCGATCTCGATGCCCAGAGCCTCGGCGAGCGGCTCGACGGTCTGGCGGCAGCGAAGGTAGGGGCTCGTCAGGATCTGGGCGATGGCCGGCCCAGCGACCATCAGCTCGGGGAGCGACGTGGCCAGCGCTCGTGCCTGACGCCAACCGCGATTGGTGAGCGGACGCTCGTCGTCGGGGCCGGTCCAGCGATCGCGGTCGCCGGCCTTGGCGTGGCGTACGAACAGGATGGTCACTCGAACTCCGCTCGACCTGGTCGCGGGTCAGGCCCGAGCCGCCAGGCCTCGACGACCGCCCGGTCGGTGTCGTAAGAGAGGAGCTCGCCAACCCGATCGACGTGACACCAGCGGACCTCGTCGACCTCGCTGGTGGGGGTGAACGGCTCGTCACCGAGAATCTGCATCTCGAAGTACCGAACCTCCTTGGGCCGGCGATGAGCGTCGACGTAGTGGATGGCCGCGACGAAGCGCGTGGCCCGGACGACGAGGCCCGTCTCCTCGTGCACCTCGCGGACTGCTGCCTGCTCCCAGCTCTCCCCGTCATCGAGCTTGCCCTTGGGTAACGACCAGTCGCCGTGGCCGGGTCGGTGGATCACGAGGAGCTCGGCGGATCCCGCGCCGGCAGCTCCCGCTACGGGAGCGAACTTCGGCGCTCGTGCCACGATCCCGCCGGCGGCCCTGACGGTCTCCGCGTTCTCCGCGTTCTCCGCGATCGCCGCGGTCTCGGTCGCTCGGGCCGTCATCGCTTCCGACCCTTGAGCCATCGGCGTTGCCGGTGGGCCTCGACCCGCTTCCATGCCGGGCCGAACCTCTCGCGAGCCTCGGCCGCGGCGCTCAGCTCCAGACCGGCCAGCACGCCCGCCGACCAGACCGTGGAGGCATCGTCGGCGCCGTCGGAGAGACCGCGCAACCACCGGACGGCGGTGACGGCGTCTTGATGGTCGCCGAGGACATCTTGGAGCCGACTGAGGTCGCCAGCGAGGCGGGCTGCGGGTCGGCCGATCACCGGCGTCGCCGCCTCGGCCGCGTAGCGGACCCGCTTCACTTGGATGCGCAGGTCGTGGAGCGCCTGGTCGGGTGCCGGGCTGGGCAGGGCGCGGACGTGGCGGCGCAACCGGCGGTACGCCCGCCTGACAGCGGCTCGGGCGACACGCTCGGCGGGCTGGTCGGCAAGGTTTTCGGCCTCAATGTCGGTAGCAGTGTCGGCAGCCCCCGGGCGGAGCTCGTCGTCATCGGGGATCGTCGTGTTCCGAAGCGCGGGTCCGAGATCGCCGAGGCGTCCGAGCAGCTCCCCGTACCCGGAGCTCGTGAGCGCGCCCATGATGGCCGAGCTGGCGGACTCCTGCTGGGCGAGCAGCTGCTCGAAGACCGGCTCGGTGCCCGCCCGTTCGGTGATCGGGAGCCGGGACGCCTGCGATTGCAAGCGATCGCGGAGCACATCGAGGTCGCGTCCGGCGCCGAGCGCGGCGGCGATCGGCCGTGAGAGCTCCTTGACCGAGCTCGACCAGGCGGGCTCGAGCAGATCGCCGAACGTGCGCAGGTCGCTGCGCAAACGGCGCAGGGCCACCCGCATCTGGTGCACGCCTTCGGGGTCGTCGCCCCGGCGCACGACCGGGTCGTGTTCGACGACGTGGCGTGCGGCAACGCTGATGGCTCGTTGCACGAGGTGGCCGGCGGTGGGGTTGCGTCCGAGACGACGAACCTTCGCCGGCGCGGGCACCACGGGCTGGTTGGGTTCGGGACGGGGGTCGGGCTTTTCGAGTGCGCCAGTCGTCGTGGTCATGTCATGCCTGCCTGGTATGGGCAAGTCGCCGGGCTCGCGCCAGCGCCTGCTGTTGGAGAAGGACGTGCGAGTTGATCGCGGCGCCCCGTGGCGTCCGTTCCCAACTCCCGTCGGCCCGCAGCAACCACGAAAGTCGATCGTCAACCAACGCTGCGCACAGGATCGCCTCGATTCGCTGGCGCAGGCGCCGATCGAGCACGGGCACGAGCGTCTCGACGCGCCGGTCGAGGTTGCGGGGCATGAGGTCGGCCGAGCCGATGTAGTACCGCCTCCTTCTCCGGCGGGCGAGCGAGGGGCCCAGGCCTTCGCCGACGGAGGGCCGCCGGTGCGGCGGTTGGGGGTCGGGCCCGAACGAGTAGATGCGGGAATGCTCGAGGAACCGTCCGACGATCGACTTGACCCGGATGTTCTCGGACAGGCCGGGCACACCCGGCCGCAGGCAGCAGATGCCCCGCACGATCAGGTCGATCTGGGTTCCAGCGCAGGAGGCCCGGTAGAGGGCGTCGATGATCGCCGGGTCGACAAGACTGTTCATCTTGGCCACGATCCGCCCGTCGGACCGGGCGGCTTCGCCAGCGATGAGCTTCAGCAGATCGTCGCGCAGCGTGGCCGGGGCCACGAGGAGGCGACGGTAGCGACGCTTCCTGCTGTAGCCGGTGAGCGAGTTGAACAGATCCGACACGTCTTCGCCGATGGCGTCGTCGGCCGTGAGGATTCCGATGTCCTCGTATGTGGTGGCCGTGCGCGGGTGGTAGTTCCCGGTGCCGACGTGGGTGTACCGACGAAGGGAGCCCGCCTCCTGGCGCACCACGAGCGACAGCTTGGCGTGCGTCTTGAGGCCCAGGACTCCGTAGACCACGTGCACGCCAGCCTGCTCGAGCGCCCGGGCCCACTGGATGTTCGCCAGCTCGTCGAAGCGGGCCTTCAGCTCGACGAGGGCGACCACCTGCTTGCCGGCCGCAGCTGCCTTCATGAGCGAGGTCACGATGGGGCTCTCGGGGATCGAGGTGCGGTACAGCGTCTGCTTGATGGCGAGCACGGAGGGATCGGCGGCTGCGGCCTCGATGAAGGCTTCGACCGAGGTTGTGAACGACTCGTAGGGATGGTGCACGAGCACGTCACGTTGGCTGATGACACCGAACAGCTCAGCCGGGTGGGCGATTCCCTGAAGCTCCGGAGCGGTGAGCGGCTCCCAGACGGGATCCTTCAGTTCGGGGCGCGCCAGCGCGTAGACGTCCCACAGGCCGCTCAGGCCGAGCGGTCCGGAGATCTCGTGGACGTTCGACCAGTCGAGCTCGAGTTCCTCGACGAGGAGCTCGAGGATGTCGTGGGTCATGTCGGGCTCGACCTCGAGACGGACGGTGCGGCCCGACGAGCGCCGCCGGCGGAGCACGGTCTCCATCGCCTCGAGGAGGTCGTCGGCTTTCTCGTCATCGACGTCGAGCTCGGCATCGCGGGTGACCCGAAACGGATGGCAGGCGACGATCTCCATGCCAGGAAAGAGCCGGTCGAGGTGAGCCCCGATGATCCGCTCGATGGCCACGAACCGCAGTCCGTCAGGCAGGCGAACGAAACGGGGGAGCGATGGCGGCACCTTGACCCGCGCGAAGCGTGGCTCCCGATCGTCGTGGGCGTCGGGATCGACCCGGTCGCGCACGATCACGGCCAGGTTCAGCGAGAGATCGGAGATGTAGGGGAAGGGGTGGGCCGGGTCGACGGCGAGCGGGGTGAGGACGGGGAACACGTGCTCGAGAAAGAACTCTGCCAGCCCGTGCTCGTCGTCAGCAGCCAGAGAACTCCAAGCGGGGAAGAGGATTCCCGCCTGCTCGAGGGCCGGACGGACATCGCTTACGAACGCCAGGGCGTGGCGAGCCACGAGCTCACCGACTCGCTCGTCGATCTGCTCGAGCTGCTGGCGCGGCGTCCGTCCGTCGGGCGTGACGACCTCGAGCCCTTCGAGGAGCTGTTCACGGAGCCCGGCGACCCGGACCCGGAAGAACTCGTCCAGGTTCCCGCTGAAGATCGCGAGGAACTTGACCCGCTCCAACAGCGGGGTGTCGGGATCCTCGACCTGAGCGAGCACCCGGGCGTTGAACTCCAACCACGACAGCTCGCGATTGAAGAATCGGTGGGGGGACGAGGCCAGGTGTGCGGCGACCTGCCCGGTGGTCATTCGTCGGGTGTCTTCGGCGCTCCGAGACCATGGTCGGAGTCTGGACGGGAGCCGGTGACCATGAACACCACCCGGCTGGCGGCGTTGGCCGCGTGGTCGCCGGTGCGTTCGTAGTACCGGCCGATGAGCGCGATCTGGACGGCACGCTGGACTCCGGCCTCGTCGGCGGCCCCGGTGGCGAAGATGTGCCGGAACAGATCCTTGATCAGATCGTCCATCACGTCGTCCATGTCGCCAACGGCGGCCGCCTTGGCGGCGTCGCCATCGGCGAACGCATCGGCTGCGGCTCGGAGCTGGAGCTGGGCCTGGTCGCCGAGACGGGCGATGAGCCCACGTACCCGGGGATCGATCTCGAACGGGTAGAGCCGCCGGGTTCCCTTGGCCACGTTGACCATGAGGTCGCCGACGCGTTCGAGCTCATGGGTGATCCGGAGAATGGTGACGAGCGCCCGCAGGTCGGTGGCCATCGGCTGCTGGGTGGCCAGCAACACATAGGCCCGCTCGTCGATGCGCGTGTTGAGATGGTCGATGATGCGGTCGTCGGCGATGAGCCGGTCGACGGCCGCCAGATCGGCCGCGAGGAACGACTCGGTCCCACGGGCGACGGCCTCGGTCACCAGCGCGAAAA